>NZ_JBZEGG010000004.1:0-238793 GCF_058313095.1 Pseudogemmobacter sp. TB195 | reverse complement strand
CACTGTCGGTCGTGCGTTTGAACTTCCGGCTGCGGATGACCCGGATACCGTTCTGGCGCATCAGGCGCCCTGCTCGACGCTGGCCGATGCTAATCCCGGTTCGTTCAGCTCTTCAGTCATGCGTGGCCTGCCGTAGCTGCCAAGGCTCAACCGATGCTGATCACGGATATGCGCCAGGAGCACCATGTCGCGCCGTTGGCGATGCGACGGGGGCCGGTGCCTCCAGGCAGGGAGCCCGCGTTCTGAAACACCCATCAGGCGACACAGATGGCTGCGGGTAAGCCTGCCATGATACGAGGCAATGTACTGAAACCTCACGGCTTTTGAGCCGCGAAGAACATCGCCGCTTTTTTTAGCACTTCCCTCTCCTCCCTGAGGATACGGTTCTCTTTGCGAAGTCGTTCGTTCTCTCGAAGCAGATCGGCGTCCTGCGCAGGCACCCTGGCGTCTTCGGAAACAGCCCGAACCCATTTGCCGAGCGTCGAAAGCCCAATCCCCAAATCAGACGCAACCTGACGCCGTGTCAGACCACTGATGAGCGGGATGCGCACCGCATCCCGCTTGAACTCGTCGCTGTGTCTCGCTGCCATAGCCGGTCTCCTTGATGGCGAGTATCGCTCTCAAAAAACCGGAACGAAACCGGTGCAGGTCCACGTTGCCTGTCTTCGCCGACTGGCCCGAGAGGGTGCCGATCACCGAGGAAGAACTGCAAATCTTCGAGCGGTATTTCGGCGAGGTGCTCGGCCGGCTGTTCGGCCCAATAGACGATCCCGACAATCAGGGCTTGTCGTAATTAACAGCAGATGGTAACAGTAAGTTCTGAGCGAGGATCGTGACCCGAGCCTTGACACGCTTCTGGACCTCAACGGACAGGTGCTCGTTGTCGATCCCGAGGGCGGTCATTGGGTGAAGTTCGTCATCACCCGCGTTCCGGCATCGCCGGAGAAGCCGCACGGCCTCGATTACTCGCTCACGCTTCACGGGCCTTCGGGCGAACGGCTGGTCGGCTTCGACAATGCCCATCCGGTCGGCCGGGGCAGGCGCGACGCGCCGATGGACCATCGGCACCGCCTCCAGACCGTGAAGTCTTACGCCTATGAGGACGCGGCCACGCTGCTGGCCGACTTCTGGCAGGCGGTGGATGCGGTGTTGAAGGAGCGAGGCGTAACATGACCACATTGAAAGTCGGGATTGCCGACTACGAGGAAATGAAGGCTCGCACCATGCGGATCGCCAAGGGCGAGGAAAAGCCCGCGCCCGGCGACCCTAAGGTGTGGTTCACGTCCACCGAATCCTTTGCTCAAATCCTGTCCAGTGGGAACCGCGAGTTGCTGCGCGTCATCGACGAGCAGTCGCCCGGCTCGCTGGAGGAACTGTCGCGGATCACGGGGCGGTCAAAGCCCAGCCTCTCCCGAACCCTCAAGACAATGGCGAACTACGGCCTTGTCCGCATGGACCCCGGCGAGGGCCAGAAGCTCGTTCCCAAAGTGCTGCATCATCGCGTGGCGCTGGAACTGCCGCTGATCGAACGCCGGGCCGCGAAAGGAAGCGCGCTATGAATATGCAAAGTCCCCATGTCGCGCTGCGCGCCGCGCTCTACCTGCGCGTTTCTACGACGAGGCGGCCGAGCATGACGTGTCGATCCCCGACCAGCGCAAGCAGGGCGAAGCCTATCGCGCCTCGCGTGGCTACCAGCTTGTCGAAACCTTCGTGTAAGCCGGCGCTTCGGCCACCAATGACCGCCGCCCCGAGTTCCAACGGATGATAGAGGCCGGCACGTCCAAGCCCGCGCCCTTCGATATTGTCGTGGTCCATTGGTTCAGCCGGCTCTTTCGCGATCACTTCGAGCTGGAGTTCAACGTCCGCAAGCTCGCCAAGAACCGCGTCAAGCTGGTCTCGATCACGCAGGAAATGGGCGACGATCCCATGCACGTCATGATGCGGCAGATCATGGCGCTGTTCGACGAATACCAGTCGAAGGAG
Source organism: Pseudogemmobacter sp. TB195 (assembly GCF_058313095.1). Classification (NCBI taxonomy): domain Bacteria; kingdom Pseudomonadati; phylum Pseudomonadota; class Alphaproteobacteria; order Rhodobacterales; family Paracoccaceae; genus Pseudogemmobacter; species Pseudogemmobacter sp. TB195. Next base: position 236,810 of record NZ_JBZEGG010000004.1, on the reverse strand, counting down.
AACGGCAATCACGTCATTCGGGCGCTGAAGGAGAACGCGCGGCAAGGCTTCTGGAACGGCTCCCTGCCGCCCATCGGCTACCGCGTCGTCGATGCGGAGCAGCGCGGCGCAAAGATGAAGAAGAAGCTGGAGATCGACCCACTCCATGCTGACACCGTGCGGCTGATTTTCCGCCTTTGCATCGGAAGGTGAAAGCACGTCCGGCCCCATGGGCGTCAAGAACATCGTCAACCACCTGAACAGGCACCGCATGTTCACCCGCAACGGCGGGCGTTGGGGCATTGGCCAGCTTCACCGTAAGCTCGACCGCATGGTGGTGACGCATATCGTCAGGGCGGCCCGGCGGGCTTCGGGTTGCGTCGCGCCCTGCTCAATGAGCGGGGCGAAGTGAAAACCGAACTGAAGCGCGGTGAGCACAAGAGCCTTCAGACTGATCGCGTCGTCCTAGTTCAGCGTGACACGGGCAAGGCGCTGCGAGCCAGAAGCACAGCCCAGGAACTCCGCTTGAGGGTCAGAGAGGATGATCGACGGCAGGCGCTCGGGACGGGTTGCACCAGCGCGGATATGGTCAGCCGGGACCAGCGCCACGACAGCCGGAGAGGCCACCAGAGAGGCGCGGATCGCGGTCTGGAAAGCGAGCGAGGGGTCGATCATGCTGCACCACCTTCGCCAGCGTTGCGCACCGCGCGGCTGATAGCGCGACCGATCCAGCGACGATTGCGGTCACGGGTCAGCCGCTCAGCAGGCAAGAGGAACGGCTGCAGGTCGGTGCCACGGTGCTTCGTGCCTGCGAACATACCGCCGTTGTCATGCGGTGCGGTCCCGAACTCGACCAGATGCGCGTGACGCACCTGCGGGTTGCCGACCGTCACCAGCGCCTGGTTTTCAGCAGCCTGACGGCGACCACCGCCAGCGGCATAGGCCGGGGTGATCCCGCCCGGAGGGGTGACAGCGATCGACGCCTTGAGGTCGCCGTCTTCCTCAGGTGCGAGGGTGCGGGCCGTGTCTGCGAGGTCGTCAGCGCATTGCACCAGCGCGGGACGAAGCTCGACCACCATGTCATGCGGGATCTGAGCGAGGCGTTTCGCGAGCTTGGCAGACTGAGCGAGGAGGTCGTCGGCCATGTCACACCACCCAGGCGCGGTGCGCTTGCAGGAGGTCAGAGAAGCCATAGGGCATGAGCTGCGGATTACCGAAGCTGATCGCCTCGCGGTTCGCATACCACGAAGCGGCCAGCATCAGGATCGCTTGCCGGATCGCGGCAGGCATTGGGTCGGGGATCTCGCCACCGATGTAGCTCGAAGCGAAGGCGGTCGCAGCCTCGATCTTTTGAGCGAGGATCAGGTCGTCGAGGTCATGGTCGATATTGAGCTGCGCTTTCAGCTCGGGAACGGTCACAGACATAAGAGGCACTCACTACGCACAAACGCACATTGTGCATTAATGTAGCACTTGTTGGTTCGTATATGAACATGAGATTGCTGAAAAACTTATATTCGTGCGCTCTTGTGCGGACCTCCCCCCGCCGGTCCCTCAGATCGCTGGAAAGTCTGAAACCACCCCGCCCCATAGCATCAGGCAACCGTAGGTGATGATTCCTGTTGCTGTGGCGCTATTATCCGGGTGATGGTGCTGAAAATCCATCTAAGCGAATTTGACATGCAGCGCTGGCAAGACGAACTTACGAAGCACCCACTCAATACGTCAGTGAAACAGCTTATCGACTTCCTTGAAAAGGGTGAGATATTATCTGAGCCCACGAACGAAGTTGAACGCGTTAGATTCGCAAAGGTGATCTATCTGCTTCGGGATACGATCTCTAGCCTCGACCCTGACATAACACCCTTCGACATACTTGATCAAATACAGAGCCTGCTTCAAAGCCATGGCGTAATCCAATCCGTTCAGAATATCTCACGTGGTCGCGAGAACGAGGTGTTCAGAGACCTCAATACAGGGCTGAATCCTGTATTGAGCTACATCGCTCAGCTTCGTGCGAGTTCGATTAAGATTGGCGTCGCAAAGGCTGACCAAAAGGCAGCTACGGATTCCTTGGAGCGCTTCGCGTATGAATTGGAAATTCAGCGCCAAGCATTTTCTCAAATGATTCATAACGGAAGTGCGAGTATCGAATCATCCGAAGCTGCTATCAAGGAGCTAGAAGCAAATGCAAGATCGACGAGCGAGACCTTCTCGCAGCAAATGAATGATTGGCAATCCTCTACAGCAACTGCGCTTGCAGACCAAAAAGTCGCCTTCTCCGCCGCTCTGACGACAAACAAAACAGAACTGGCAGATTCAGTTTCCTCTATTAAGGCAAAATCGAGTCAGGAACTAAAGGAGTTCTTTAGTAGTCAAGAGGAGGTTGCCAAGAGCAAACATGAGAGTGTTAGTGCTACTTTGGGAGGCATCATATCCGATTCTGAGAAAAAACATAAAGAAATCCTTGACCTTTATGGTCTCGTCGCTGTCGATAGTGTAACTGGCGGTCACAAGAAAATTGCGGATAGAGAACAATTGTCCGCCCAGATTTGGCGCGGGGTAACGGTTTTAAGCGTTTTGGCAGCCATCGGTTGGATTCTCTATGGTATTTTCTGCATGAAGCCAATCCCGGTCTCTGATCGAGACTTTTGGCTTCAACTTGGAAAATCAATCTCGCTAACGCTGTTGATGATCTCATTTGCGGTATATGCCTCAAAACAAGCAGCGCTTCACAGGCTTAATGAGCGAAGGACGCGCGCTTTCTTTTTGCAAGTTAAAGCCTTTGACCCATTCATTGAGAGCCTGGGTGATGGTGATAAGCGTGAGTTGAAAAAAGCGTTGAGCGCGCGGATATTCGGGCCGGAAGATATTCGGCAGGATCAGGTGGTTTTTGACAATGCAGCGATTGGTGATTTGGATCGCGCAATCGGCCTGTTGGACAAGCTGGCGAAGATAAAACCAAAGTGATTTCTTTACGCCGATTCGGATCGGCGCATATCTCCAGCGCTGAGCGCCTCCTCGATCGAATTGCCCGTCCTGAGCCGCTTCTCGATCGTCTGTTTCTTGATCTCTGTCTGTTCGGCCCATTGCCGGATGGTCAGGGACTGGCCCTGATGGGTGAAGAGTCGGGGCAGACGGCCACGCTCGCGAGCGGCAGCAGCTCGACCGATACGAGCGCGACCTTCCTCGCGTGAAGTCCCGAAGGTCTCTTCCATAGACCAGCCAGCTTTGAGTCGGGAATCCAGCGTGTAAGGATTGATCCCCAGGAACTCGCCCCATTCCTTGATCGTCATGGTCTTTCCGTCATGGGTGTAATTCCTGATCCCGGTCGAGCGCCTCGATCGCTTCCTTGAGGCGCTGCGAGAGCGGCGCTTTCCTTCTGTGACAGAGAGCGTCAGCGCGTCAGAGACCGCCCAGCCGGAAGAAATACGGCTGGATATGGTCGAGGCAGGGATACCAGTTTTTAGCGACCATTGGCTCGCGGTCAGGGTCTCGCCGTTGAAGGTGTAGCTCGCTGGCCCGCTGTTATGGCGATCGGGAATGTCCCTCTTGTTGAAGGTAGCTCGCGACTTTCTCCTCTGACCGATCAGCTCGTCGATCGAGGGTGCATCTGCGATCTGCCTTTTCATCCGGTAGATAACGGCCTCGAGATCGACGCCCGCGAAAGCGCAAACCGTGGAAAGGTCTTTGTTCGGGGTCGTAAGATAATCGCGGGCTTGCTGGCAGATCAGGCGCTTTTGGGTGACGTTGCTCGCCAACATAGGCCCGAGAAGCGCGTCCTCGATCGTGACGAGGAGAACTTCCTGCCAGAGGTTTTGACGATGGTCAGAAGATCGAACACGGTCAAACACTTGCAGCGCGCCCCTCACGCTGTTTGTGCCGGTTGTGGCAAGGCTGGCAAAGGGGTTGCCAGTTGAAGCGATCCCAGAAGATCGCGGGATCGCCACGATGCGCCCTGATATGATCGACCACGCTCGCAGGCGCACCACAGCAGGCACAGACCGGATAAGCTGCGAGGAACTCGGCGCGCGCCTTCTGCCATTCTGAGGTATAGCCACACGCACGAGCTGACGGTCGGTTAGCGTCGTGGCGGCGGTTTCTGGCGCGGGTGCTGGCGATCTGACAGCTACAGCGCTCACCATGAGGCACAACACGGCCACAGGTGCATATATGGGGCGGGCGAGGCACGGTCAGGCCCCAGCGGTCTGAGACTTGCCCTGGAACTTATCGAACAAGGTATTACCGCCATTGCTGGCGCTATCCTCTCGGTGCTGGATATTGAGAGCGCCATTGATCATGGTGCCGCCGGTGATAACCTCGCCATAGACGATCGGAATGATACCGCCCTCGCGGGTCGTTACCTGCGGGCCGGTCATGGTGAAGGATTTCTCGGTCTCTTCGGATTTCAGCTCAGGCGCGAGAAGCGAGGCAACGCCGGTCAGCAACATGCTCGTGCCAAGCGCGCCCGCGATCGAGCCAGCGCTCATAGTGCCACCAGCGAAAAGAGGTGCTGCGAGTGCTGCGCCACCGAAGGCGGAAAGACCGATCAGCGCGATACCGGCGACGATCTTGCCAATGCCGCCCCGCTTGGAGCCTTTGATGACCGGAACGATATGAAGATTCTGATTGCCCAGCTTGAAGCCGGGAAGTATCGCCTCGTCTAATTCCATGCCGTTCTTTTGCGTCTTACCCGCGACGACACGGAAATGACCGTTACGGATACGATTAAAGAAAGCCGGAAAATTGGCTTGCAGGGCGTCGATCGCCTCTTTCACCGTATCGACTGCGAGCCTGATCTTATGACCGAACTCTTTCCCCAGATTGCCGTAAAGATGAATCGTTCTCATTGGTGTTTCGCTTTCAATGCCCGGAGCGCTTCACGATCGAAGGCAGGGTCAAAGTCCTGTTTTTCGATCTGACGAAGTCTTTCCTCTGAATATACCTCTGGCCCCTGGGTTTTGTCGGATGGGATACCGTGAAGAGCATTGAGCTTTTTGACATGACCGCGCACGGCGAGATTGATCTCTGCGGGTGTCGAGGCCCAGGTCTCGGCGGGAGTCCAGCCGATCCAGCCGGTGCCGATCTCGAAGAGCTGGCGATAAACGATAGGCCAGGCGAGCGGGGTCGAGGTGCTGGCGGTGCCATGATCGGCGCTGTCTTCGTTTTCGTCGTCAAAGCAGGTCAGGAAGAGCGCCAGCAGCTCGCACAGAGGCCCGGAGACGAGCGCTTTCACCCTGGACATATGCAAGGTGCCGAAAGACGCGATTAGACTCTCAGCGGCGCTCCTGTCGAGCGCACAGACCCGGATAATCTCGCAGATCGTGGCGGTGTCGAACTGATCTACGCGACGAAAGAGCGGTTGCCAGCCCTCGGCGCGATCGACCAGAGCCAGAGCCGCCCGCAAGGTCGGCTTGAGAACCACCACGAGATTGCCGTGATGGATCGTTGCTTCATCCTTGCGGGCGGTCGAGGTCATGGCGATCAGGCCGCTTTCAGTTTCAGCTTGGTCAGTGCCTCGCCCATGATGACCTTGCCACCGACACGGCGGCGACCGACGAACTGCACAAGATCATTCTCGGAGAACGTGGAGTAATCGACGCTCGGCTCGAAGGCGATCCGGTCGGTGATGAGGTAGCCGCGATTGAAATCACCAAAGACGATCGGGGACGCGCCAGCGACCGGATCAGGCATGTCGTCGGCGATATATACTGGCTGGCCCAGGATCAGCGAAGGCTCGCCATTCTGGATGCTGCGTTCCCAGACGAGGTTGCCGTCAGCATCTTTCAGACCACGGATCAGGCGCGCGGTCTTGCGGTTGAAGATCCACGAGCCATTGTGCTGATAGCTTGCTTTCACCGAATACAGCAGATCGAGGAGGTCATCGACAGTGATCGTGACGGCTGCGGCTTCGATCTCCTGCACTACGTCCGAAGTCAGAATACCCTCGGCTTGGGTCGTGCCATTGCCGGTGATGAACCACGAGGATTCCAGCTCGCCGAAGCGGTTTGCCATATGGTCGGTAAGCCAGCCGACGAGGTTCAGAGCGCTGTCTTCGAGCAGCGAGCGCGAAACCAACACCTGAGCGCCCATAGCGTAAGGCTCGATGCTGATTTGCTCGAAAGTCGGAGTGCTTTCGGGCTTGGTGCCGGTCTCAGTAACAGAACCAGGCACAACGCCGGTAACAAGGCGCGGAATCTTGAGGAGGCCGGTATCGAACTGCACCTTGCTCGCGAGCTGACGGATCGGGTTGGTCTTGCCGATCTTTTCGAGGATCCTCGCGAGGAAGGTATCGGTGACGAGGTTTTCGCCAGTGCCGGGGGCGCTGATGGTCAGAGCCTTCTGATCGAGCATCTGGCGCTTGAGGTCGATATTGAAACTCTTCACCTCGTCGCCAGCCATGATCGGCGACTTTTGCGCGATCACGCCGGGGCGGTTGCCCTTGGCTTCGATCGCGTCGAGGCGGGCTTTCATGTCGTTGAAGGCTTTGGTGTCGATCTGCGGCGCGTTGGCCGGGATCTGGGTCTCTTCGTTGTCCACTTCGGGAACTCCACTTGTTACAGACTTAACGGAGGTGATCTTCGCGCCGGGGTGCGCAGGCACCGCGACGATCGAAACTTCGTGCAGCTCAAGCGCCGTGATCCTGCGACCACGGCCAAGCGGCTGCGCTTTTTTGGTGACGAAACCGATCGACAGGCCGGTGACAGCACCAGCCTTGACCATCGCGCGGACCTCGCGGGCGCGCTCGACCTCCTCGACGAGGAGACGGCCTTTCACGATCAGCCCTTCGGCGGTCTCTTCGATCTGATCCCAGACGCCGACAACCTGAGCCTGGTCATGCGCAAAGAGCATGGACAGGGTCCGCGAGCCGGTAAACGCGCCTTTCTCGATCAGATCACCGACACGATCAGCAGAGCCGAACGGCCAGGCCAGACCGCTGATCTCGCCGGTATCGGTGACGGTCAGCGCCGCTTTGACTTCGAGCCTATCGGTCATGCAGCCACCGGCAGGATGGCGGCGCTGGCTTCCAGACCTTCCAGTTTGGCGACAAGGTTCTTAGCCCCCGCCACCAGATCAGCCGTTTGCTCATCCGGTTCGCATTGCGCGATTGAACGCGCCAAGCCGCGAAGGTCGATAGGGCCGCTTTCCAATTTTGTCTGCTCGGCTTTGCCGACCCAGCGGGCGTTGACGATCTCGAAGGCGAGCGGGAAGGTCTCGGCCAGCGGGCGGTTATGGGCGTAGGTCTCGACCAGGCGCGCAGCCTCGACAGGGGCGGTGCCAGCGCCGATCAGACCCAGACGGATTATCCCGTGCAGGGTCGAGAGCGGATAGGTCTGGCCGATCAGTTGCAGCCAGAGCGCGCCAATCCCCGAGCCGGTGATCCGTTCCAGCTCTGCGAGCATGGGGTCGGTCATGGCGAAGCTGCGCTCGCGGTCGCCGAAGAAAGCGGTATGGGTGATTGCATCATTCATCTGGGGCGGTGTCCTGATTGGCCGGGGTCGCCGTCGAGGTCGGGGTCGCGCCGGTCGAGGTGAAGGGGTTGTCGAGGTTGTCACCGTCAGGACGGGGCGCGAGGTTGATCGCAGCCCGCGCTTCATTGGCGGTCATGATGCCGCCGGAGCGGTATTTCGTCAGAGCCTCGGCGCGATCCTTTTCGGTCGCGGTCAGCAGGTCGGCGGTGATAAACTCGAAGTAGAAGTCGCGCCGCTCATCCTGGGTCAGCAGGCAGCGCGCATAGGCAGCAGACCATACCGCCAGCCAGGGCTTGAGGGTGAAGGTCAGGAACTGGCGACCCATTTCCTCGCTGTTTGACCAGGTTGCGCGCGACAGCTCGAAGAGCATCGGCGGCGGGACGCGGAAGACGCGCGCGATCTCGCGCACCTGTTCTTGCCGGTTTTCCATGAATTGCGCGTCTGTCAGCGTTTCGGTGATCCGCTCGTAGCTCATGCCCTCGTCGAGGAGCGCGGTCCCACCGGAGCGGCCAGCACCGTGAGCGGCTTTTCAGCTTTCGGTGAGCTTGAGCTTCGCCGCGTCGCCCAGCTTCCTTTCGGTCTTGAGGATGCCAGAGGGGCGCGCACCATTGGCGAAGAGCTTCGAGACATGCGCTTCGAGCGCCAGCGACAGACCGATCGCCTCGCGGCCCAGATGCACCGGAGAGACGCCGCCAAAGGCTTTGACGTGCAGGATGTCGGTAAAGGGGTGACGGCGCTCGCCGTGGGTGTAGCGCACGATATAGGTCGGCTCGCCATCGTCGGCGGTCTCGATCCGCACCTGGCCGGGGTCGAGACGGTGCAGCTCGATCGGCTCGCCGGTGCTGTTGCGCACCACCAGCGCGAAACCATGACCAGAGAGGAGCGCGTCAGTCGTGACCTCGATCCTCAGATCCTCGGCAGAGGTCCAGGGATTCGCCATGTCATGCACCAGACCATAAAGCCGGTGATCCTTTTCGGCCTGTTTGGTCTGACGATCGAAGAGCTTCACCGGCAGCGAGCCGACCCCTTCGGCGATCAGCGAGACCGCACGAGAGACTGCCGGGACGCGCATGGCGCTTTCGCGGGTGACAAGCTGGCCGGTCGAGGAGGAGGTGATCCCGAAGACGGGGAAAGAGGCGGCGGACGTGATGCCCACCGCCGACTTAACACTCGTTACAACGCGCCGAAGCGCAGCACTCACAGACATAGAAAACCACTAAACTCGTTACCTTTGCACTTGACACGAGTTTAGCACTCCCGCGAATCACCGCCAAGAGCAAACATGAGTGAAATTCATGTTCTTTTGGTTTTATATGAATTTATCGCATATTCAGCGCGCGGATCGGTAAGTTGAACTTGGCTTTATTGAGCGCTCGCGACATGCGCTTGATCGGGGAATCGTGAGTGTAAGTTGCCGCTTCTGTTTGATCGCCGTGACCCGTAATCATGTCGTGAACGTCTTTGGGGCATCCAGTCTTTACCAGCTCAGTTTTGAGGTTGTGCCGGAAACTGTGAAAGACTTTCTCCTTCGCGTCGATCTTGAGCTTCGGCAGGTAGGTGCGAAGAAACCAGCGGTTCACCTTGTCCTCTGGTTCCCAGTCTGGGAAGAGGCGATCCGCGCCAGCAGAGCGCAGCTTTGAAACATGGTCGAAGAGGCCCAGGGTCTTCAAGTCGTCGTGGATTGGAACAAGCCTCTTACTGCGCCGATTCTTCGAAGCCTTTGATAAATTGAATACCCAGACACCTTGCTCCTCGTAGATGTCAGCGAGGGTCAGGCGGGCAATCTCTGACGACGAGCGCGCGCCGGTATGCAGAGCGAGCAAAAGCGCCCACTGTCGGGTTTCGTATTGCTTCGGGTCGGCGAATATCTCGTTGCCGAATATTTTGCTCAACTCGCCAGAAGTGAAGGGTAGTCTGGTTGCCTCTTTGTGAGTGTCGCTTCCAGTGGAAACGCGCACTCCCTTTGCCGGGTTGAGTAGAAGCTTCCGATTGACAGCGCCCCACTCCATGATGGTTGAGAGGTGCGAGAGCCACTTCATGTTGATCGTTTGCGGATCGAGGGTCTCATAAGGCTCTGAGCGTTTTGCGTTGGCTTTGATAGCTTGTGGAAGCGTCAGGCCGGGAAAGCGAAGACGATAGCGAGTCGGGGTTTCCAGCAGGGCCGCTTTGTAATCAAGAACATTATCCTGTGTGATTGATTTGGCCGGGATGGGCTTCCCGAGAAACTCCTCGAACATGCGAATTGCAGTGCGATGTTCGTCCATCGTCTTTTGGGCAAGGGTTTCTCGACCGGCTGTGCGTTCCTTGTGGAACGCTGTCAGAACGTCCGAGAGGGTTGTTTCAGCGCCACGGGTTCTGGTCGGCATGGCAACCGGCTCGGGATCGGGTTCGGTCAGGATGGGCAGGCTTGGCGCGCTAACTTTGATTTTGCCTTCGTCACGCTCATTGAAGGCGTTCAACGCTTCGAGCTGCACTTCGGCCAGCGAGCGCAACAGCTCAGCCCTGGGCATGTCAGGAGCCAGCCCGCGCGCTTTCAGAACGTCAGCAGCATACCCGATAGGTGCCTCAGCCTCGTCTTTCTCTACTCGATCGGCCACCAGAAGCCGGAGCTTGTTCGCGTAGATCGGGCGCGAGAAAGCCTCGAAGTCGGCTGTCGTGGAATCGCGCACCGCACGAGCCTGATCGTCAGCAGTTAGCTCAGCGCGGAAATGAGCCTTTGCGGCGGTCGAGAGGGTAGGACGGCGCGAAGCCAAAACCTCGCGAGCTTCGTCGATCGTCGCATAGAAGCTGTTGATTACCGCGACAGCCTTACGCTCGCGCGCCTTCGCGTCTGACGGCAGCTCATAGTCAACCAGCTCGCGTTTACCGACGATCTCGCGCAGCTCCTCGGGAACGGTGACACGGACCACCCACTTTCCCCGGACATGCTGTAAATGCTTCATCCTCGCGACCCTGCTTGTAGCAAATTTTGTAGCAAGGTTTGTAGCGGAAGCCCTTGTAGAACAAGGGGTCTGAGTAAATTCAACGCTATAAGGGCTTAATGGCGGAGAGTGGCGGTAGGAATCTAAACCTATCACACACCGACGCTGACGAGCTTTTTCAGATACTTAGCGATTGGGATGCTCAACTCCGCAAGATGGCTGCGGCTCCGAAAGGGCCACGGCCATGAGGGGGGCACAGACCACAAAGCGTCTGCCGCCGCTCTCTATCCGGCTGTCTGCGGAGGAACGGGCACAACTCGCGCGGCAGGCGGGCAACCAGCCCCTTTCCAGCTACATGAAGGCCGTTCTGCTGCGGGGGGAAGCCCCACGCCAGCGGGATAGCCGCACACAAGCCGACCATGCCATATTGGCACGGGTGTTAGCGGTTCTGGGCAAAAGCCAGCTCGCTTCCTCGCTCGAACGGCTGGCACAGGCAGCGCATAGCGGCAGCCTGTATGTTGATGACCAGACAGTGCAGCAATTGCATGAAGCGTTCAACACGGTCGCCGCCATGCATTTTTGCCTGCTCACGGCTCTGGGCAAGCGCCCTGAACGCCCGATGGCACTGCCCGCCGATCTGTCTGACGTGTTTGCCAATGTGGCACAGGATCAGGAGGCGCAGCCATGATCCTCGTTGGCTCCCAGCGTGGCGGTGCGGGTAATCTTGCCCGCCACCTGCTCAATGACCGCGATAACGATCATGTCACGGTGCAGGAATTGCGGGGCTTTACCGCCCGCGACCTGCACGGGGCGTTTGAGGAAGCCCATGCGATTTCTCTGGGGACGCGGTGCAAACAGTTCCTGTTTTCTCTAAGCCTGAACCCACCCAAGGATGGGAACGCCAGCCTTGATGACTTCATGGCGGCAGCTGACCAAGCTGAGCGCAAGCTCGGCCTGGTCAGCCATCCCCGCGTGGTGGTGATCCATGAAAAGAAAGGCCGCAGACACGCCCATGTGGTGTGGTCGCGTATTGATGCCGAGAGCATGAAGGCGGTGAATCTGCCGTTCTTCAAAACCGCGCTCAATTCCCTGTCCAAAGACCTGTACCTTGAACATGGCTGGAAGCTGCCGGAAGGCTACCGCGAAAACGGCTGGAAAAACCCGCTCAACTTCACCCTTGCCGAATGGCAGCAAGCCCAGCGGATCGACCTCGATCCGCGCGAGATCAAGCAAGTATTCCAGCAGGCTTGGGCGGGATCGGACAATCAGCAAAGCTTTAGGGCAGCCCTTGAAGACAGTGGGTATTTTCTGGCGCGGGGTGATCGGCGCGGCTTTGTTGCGGTTGATATTCATGGCGAGGTGTATTCGGTCGCCCGCATGACGGGGGTGAAAACCAAGGATGTAACCGCCCGCCTTGGCAGCCCTGATGCCCTGCCAAGTGTGGAAGACACCAAAGCCCAAACCCAAGCCAAGCTCTCTTCGGGCTTGAAAGAACACCTGAAAGCCTCACGCGAAGAACAGCGCCGCGCCCTTCAACCGATTGAGGATGAACGCGCTAAGTTGGTGCGCGATCACCGCACGGAGCGGGCACGGCTGGAACGCGGCCAAGCGCAACGCTGGCAAGCGGAAGCCAAAGAGCGTGCCGAGCGCCTGCGTTCTGGCCTGAAAGGCGTGGTTGATTTCATCACTGGGAGGGCCGCGCGGATGCGGGCGCAGAATGGCCGCGAAGCCCTTGCCGCCCATCAGCGTGATCGCAATCAACGGGACGCTTTGCATCAGGCACAGGCAACTGACGTGGTCGCACTGCATAAGCGCTACGCCGATCTCAAAACCCAGCAACGCCAAGAGCGCATGCAACTGGCCGCCAAGATCGGCCAGATGCTGCGCCTGACACGGGCAATGGGGCTGGATGCGAAACCCGCCCCTGATGCGTCCCGTAGCAGGCTTTCCAAACAACGCGGCTTTGATCTCGACCTTTAAGACGGGAGAACACCATGACCAATGGCCTTATCAATCTGCCCACCAGCACAGGCGGCGCGGGTGCTGTCGCAAAAGCTGACGCTGCGCATATCCCGCTCGGCACGGCGGCGTGGCACAATTTTGATGCCGCGAGTACTTTCCGATTTCGCACGGGCGATCTGTGGTTATCGCGTGATCTTGCGGGCGAACCTGCCGGATATCGTGACGACCGCCATGTGCTGCTGGTGAGCGGCACACGCATGGGCAAAGGCGCATCCGTGATCGTGCCGAATTTGTGCCTGTGGCCGGGGTCGGTGGTCGTGATCGACCCCAAGGGCGAAAACGCGATTGTCACCGCCCGAAGACGTGGGGCGGGGTCTGCCTATAGCGCGGGCTTGGGGCAGCGTGTGCTGATCCTTGATCCCTTTGGGGAAGTGGTGCGGGGTGAGGATGATTTTGCGGATATGCGGGCAGCGTTCAATCCGCTGGATGTGATCCTGACGCGCAAGCGTGAAGCGGTTGATGATGCTGCCAGAATTGCAGATGCCCTGATCGTAAGCGAAGGCAGCGGGGATTCCTTCTTTGATGATACAGCCAAGGGCATCATCAAGGCGCTGATCCTGCACGTTGCCAGTGACCGGAACTATCCCGATCATCAACGCAATCTGCTGACTTTGCGCCACGCTTTGCTGGCTGGCGATGATGAGATGCGCCGGATGCTTGAGCGTAACGGTGTCGAAACACCGCCCAGCGGTATCGACCTGTTATTTTCCCGCATGAAATTCAACGGGGCGTTTGGCGGCGTGGTCGCCAAACATGGGGCAATGCTGCAAGAATTGCTGGATACCTCGCCGCGCACCCTCATGTCGGCGCTGCAAGTGGCGCGAACGAACACGGATTTTCTGGATAGCCCTGCACTGCGCTCCTGCCTTGATAGCTCGACCTTCCAGCTATCCGATCTGAAAGCCGCGCCTACCAGCCTGTATCTGTGCTTGCCGCAGCGCTTTATGGGCAGCCATTATCGTTGGCTGCGCATGATGACCACGCTGATCCTAGGCGAGATGGAACGCGCCCGTGTGCGTGTGCCGCCAAAGCACCCCATGCTGATGGTGCTGGATGAGTTTCCGGCGCTTGGGCGTATGAAGGTGATCGAGAACGCGGCAGCCCAGATTGCGGGCTATGGCGTAAAGATGATGTTCGTGGCGCAGACCATGGCGCAACTCAAGGACGTGTACAAAGACAATTGGGAAACCATGGTGGCGAATGCGGGGGTGAAACTGTTCTTCGGGAACGATGACAATTTCACGCGGGAATATATTTCCAAGATGATGGGCGACATGGAACTGCGCCGCTGGGCGCAAAGCTATAGCCACAGCGAAGGCCGCAGCCAAAGTACCAGCCATGGCAGCCAGCAGGGATATTCGGGCAATCGTACAACGGGTGCTTCCAGCTCTGTCTCATTCGGGCAGAATGGCAGTTTCACGATGGGGGACTCCCGCAGCAAAAGCGAAGGCTGGTCACGGGGTGAGAGTCACAGCACGACCCAAGGCACCACCGAGGGTAAAACCGAGGGCGCAAGCGAAACGTTTCACAAACGCCCCTTGCTGACACCGGACGAAGTAGGGCGGTTGTTCGGTAGCCGCCAGACCCCCGCCATGCTGGCGCTGATCTCTGGCCTGCAACCTATCGCCCTTAAGCGCACCCTGTATTTCGCTGATCCGGTGCTTTCTGAAAAGTTCGATCCGCACCGCGATCATCCTCCGCCGCCCACGCGCGCGCAGCTTGCGCAGCGCGACATGGCGATCTTTTTCAAACACATATTTTCACCACCGCCTGCCGTGAGGCAACCAACCCAAAAGGCGACAAGCGCCACCTTGCCGCAAACGATCAGCGTGGATACGGCGCCGACACCCGCCGCCAGCAACGGCTTGATACAGGCAGCTTTGTACTCCGCCATGGTCACAGCGTTGAAGGTGCTGGCGGTAGGCAGCGCAGTTGCAGTCTATGCGCTTGCGGTCGGTTTTTAGCTCACCACATACGGCTGGCAATCTCGCGTTCTTCCTGCCCCAGCACATGGGTATAGATGGCCGTGGTGGACAGGCTTGCATGACCCAGCCAGCGCTGCACAAGCGTAATAGGTATGCCTGAACGGATTGCGTGAACGCCGAAAGCATGGCGCAAACCTTTTGGCGTTGCGTGCGGGCCTGTGCTGATCTTGGCTTCGCTCATGACGGCCTTCACCAACCACCAAGCGCGGCTGCGCGATAGCGGCCACAATGGGGTATCATGTGGGCTGTCATGCCCGCCGCCCAGGGCATCCAGCCGCCGGATGATTTGATCGGGCATGGGGATCTCCCGCACGACGAGCGCTCCGCGTTTTTTGAGGCTGCACACGGCTATGATGCCGTCCTCGGCATTGATGTTGCCCACTGTCAGCGCAAGCGCTTCCGAGATGCGGCAACCAGTGAAGGCCAACACAAGGCACAGTGCGGCCACTTCGGCGCGTGGGTGCTTGCCTGCGGTCACGATGAAGCGCCCGCGCTCCTGCGCGGTCAGATACTTGCGCCGACCGTCACGGGTGTAGAGGCTGGCGGGGCGTGTAAGGTGTAGATTTTCCATGTTTTCCCTTATCGGCACGAGGGTTGCCGAGAAGGGAGGACACGACAGAATTACACATTCTGTTCAGTCACCGTGAAGGCCATGGAACCGCAAGGCTTTCTCGGTGGTATCACCTACGCCACTTAACATTGGGATTGCCCAGAATCAAGCAAAACTAGCCCTTTTGTGGACGACTGAACAGAATGTGTAATTCTGTTCAGCGCCTTACACGGTGGTATCTCCGGCATTTATTCACCTCAATTCAGGGGCTGAATTTTTGCTGGGTCGGACTTCCCTGTTTTGGCTGCCAATACAGAAAGGCGCGATCATGTCCAATGACGACTACCTGCGTAAGCAGGCGCAGAACCAGTTCGAGCAAACGCCGCAAATGCAGAATTTGCAAAGCTATCAGGCCAATCATCACATGGTGCAGACCTACAACAACGAGCTTGAGCGCCTGCGCCGCGAACAAGACCAAAAGAGCCGCTGACGTTCAGCAGATGATGCTTCTTGCCGGGCTGGAAAGCATCCAGTCCGGCATTACGGATTCCGGCGACACAGAAAATATACTGCGAGGACATTATGCTGAGTACGGAGGATAAAAAGCGCATTGAGGCTGAGGAGGCCTATCGTGCGCAAATTGCTTCCCGTAAAAGGCCATCCGCTGCAAGCACCGGATTCTGGCTTGAAATGGGACGGGTGAAGTTTAAGCTCGTAGCCCTGCTTATTCTAGTCGCACTTACCTTGGCAATGTGTGCGGGACGCGCGGTGCTTGTGGGTGCCTCTGACAGCGAGCGCCCTATGACGGACAGGGAGGCCTTCATCGCCGATTTGGATGCAGATATTGCGGAGCTTAAGGAGCGGTTTGGGGATGATTTTGATCCCGAAATGCTATCCGGAAAGCCTTACAATTTCTTAGATGAAGGTGTTGAAAATCTTCTGCCTCCGCCCCCACCACAGTGAGTAAGGCGGGCAATCAGATAGATAATCACTCTGTCTGACTTTCAAATTCAACTACAAATCAGGTGAGATATGTCACAAGATGGAATGCTCTGTGGGTTTTGTGGAACGGAAGTGATGAGCGGGTTCACTATCTGCAAAGGGTGTGGGGCTAATTATCGCAGCAGCCATGCATTGGCCAAAGTCGGCGCTGCGGTCGGGATGTTTGGTCTGGTCGGCATGACGGCGAACGTTGCGGTTGGCATAACCATCATCTTGATCGGTATTGGAATATATTTCATTCCACTGCCGAAGCGGTGGTATCGCCGGAATGACTGATCGCTGCCAATGATCTGATGGAGTAAATACATGAAAACACTGAATGTCACATCGACGCTTGCGGGTATCGTGGTAAGCATGGCTCTTGCTTCGCCGTCCATGGCCGATGCGTGGGCATATGCGGGCGATAGCAGTGACAAGAAGGTCTATACTTACAGCGAAAACAAGGCCACGAGCATTGCAATCGGTTGTGATCGCATGGGCCTGTATTTTGACCTGTATTTTCTGTCTGGCCTTGCTGGCTGGCAGGGGAATGGTGATGTGAGCCTTGTTGTCGGCCAGCAGACCTTCCCTGTGGTCGCACTCGATGGCGGTTCCGATTATGCCAGACTATTCACACGTGCGGATGGGCAGGATGGTGTATCGGAGGCGCTGATTTCTGCAATGTCGTCTGGTAGTGTCCTAACCATTGAGGGTGCCGCAACGGCGAAGATGAAAGCAAGCTCTCGTACCTACGGCCTGAATGGCTCTGCGGATGCAATTTCCCGAATTCGCCGCCAATGTGGGCAATGATTGAAATATACTGAAAACAAGACAGGCGCGGGATTTTTCCGCGCCTGTTTTCTTATCTGACAGTAAGAACAGAAACAGCTCCTGCGCCCCGCGCCATTCTCGGGCGGATCATGATTTCAACGTCCTGATCCAAACGCGTCAGAAGTTCCATCAGGCGCTCCACTGAAAATTCATTCAGTTTGTAGCGTGACAGAGCAGAAACGCGAGGCTGCGGAATGCCGAGGATTTCGGCACTTTCAGCTTGCTTGAGCTTACGATCTGCAATGAGTTCGTTTATCGCCATCGCTAGTCGTGTTTTTGTCTTGCGTTCGACGGCATCTGGTTTTCCCAGATCGGCAAACACATTCCCAGTGCCAGTTTTGATTTCATCACTCATGTTACGCCCCCTTTCCGGTGGGGTGGTTCTTTGTCATTTCGTCGTAATGCGCTTGAGCACGTTTCAGTCGCTCATGCACCAAGTCCTGATCCCGCTTGTCAGTCTTGATCCCTTTAGGGGATTTCTTTTGAAAAGCGTGCAGGACGTAAATCGCGCCCTCGAAGCGTACCGTGTAGATGGCGCGGTACGCATCACCATCATAGCGTTCGACAATCTCAAGAACGCCGGGGCCTTCGCCCTTCCAGTGCTTGGCATCAGGGTGTTTGCCACCTAACTGTGCAACACCAAGAGCATACCCAATGTCGTCTATGACCGCTTCGGGAAAAGCGAGCAAATCGTCTTTGCTCGACCCTACCCAGTGTATCGGTGTTTCTTCGTGCCGCGTGCGCTTCATCATCAAAATATATCAGACTTGGTATAAAAGTCAAGTTTGCCGCAGGTAAACGCCCAGGGCGTGGAGGGTGGGCAAGAAGCCTTGCAGCCGCCTACTGAGGCGGTTGCGCATGATCCTAGAACAAAGATAGCTGCTGCGCGGCGGGTTTGCACCATCCAGTGCGGTCGGCCTCGTGGTCAAGCCATGCGGTGACGAAGGCCACCGCCCCGCCATGTGCGGCCACAGTGCCAGCGGCGATAAAGTGCGAACGGTAGCCCGTTTCTGTCACGGGCAGCGCGGCCTTGCCTGTGCTGTGCAACTCTATGTGGTCAACCAGCCCGAATGCCTCCGGTGTAAAGTCGATGCGTAGCGCGATGCCGCGCCACGTGATGTTGTGTGTTTCCATCTGCTCGGCCTGCCTTGGGGAACACGCCGCTTACGCGGCGCGTCCTTCCTGTAAGGGGTTGGGTTGAACGGTTTGGGCTTGCAGGTTGTGCAGATAGTCGGCGGCACGTTGGGCGTGTGCGGCTGCGGTGAAGATGGCGCGTCTGTCGTCCTTCAAGACGGTAAGCCAGCTTTGAATATAGGCGGCATGGTCGGCGCTCGGCTCCGGCCTCAAGGCCAGATCAGCGCAAAGGAACGCCGCGCCCAGCTCGGCCACCAGTTCTTCGCGGGCATAGCCTTCATCCCCCCATTTCTTCCGGCCAAAATCCCGATCCAGCCGCGCGGGGTGTTTCGTCCAGTGGGTCAGCTCGTGCGCCAGCGTAGCATAGTAGGATGCTGGGCTGCTGAACGCCTCGAACGCTGGCATCTGCACATGGTCAGTGCCGCCGCTGTAGTAGGCACGGTTGCCGCCGTGGCGAAGGGCTGCGCCTGTCGCGGCAAAGAATGCCTCCGCATGGGCGATGCGCGGCAACATATCAATCACAGCGGGCGGGGGTGCGCGGTATTGGTCTGGCAAGCCCTCGATCTGCTCGACGTTGAATACGGTGTAGCCCTTCATAAACGGGATGCTGCGTTCTTCGTCCTGCCCGTTCTCGCCTTCCTCGGTCTTGGTGATGGTGTTGGCATAAACCACCAGCGAGCCGCGCTCTCCCTTGCGCACATGCCCGCCAAGTTCCTTGGCCTGCTGGAAGGTCATCCAGTGCGGGGCGATAAAGCCCGCTTCCACCGATGCTGCCCAGAGCATCAAAACATTGATCCCGTTGTATGGAGTGCCGTTGTGCCGCAAGGGGCGAGTGATCCGCCCTTCAAGGTTGCCATTGCTCCAAGGCTTGATCCAAGTAAGCTGGCCTTGCTCAAGATCAGCCACAATCTTGTCGGTGACTTTTTGGTAAACATCGGTTTTCATTGGGCGTTCTTCCTTTTCTAGATGTCGTTTGCGCATGCAAACGGGACTAGGCCCGCGCCAATGAGCGGGGGAAAACCGTCCAGACCGTATCCGGTGGAGGGGGATCACCCGCCCTGCACGCAGGCGAAGACAAGGAAGGGTGGGGATACCGCCGGATACGCCCACGCGCCAAAGGCGCAGGGCTTGGTCTTGACGGTTGGGGGCAAGGCCCCTTCCTAAAAAAGGGCGTTCAGCCTCCCAGCACTGTCAGGTTTCTAAAGGAAAGCTCGGCTCGTTAGGGTGCTAAACCCAAACATTTCATACGTTCTGATTATGTTCGGCTTGAACTTCTGAGAGCACAGTGCTTGCGGCAACAACTGCAGCAGATGGACGTGCCTGCTATGCGCAGTCATACTCTAATATTATTGCATATATGATGAACCCCGGTAATATGAGCAAGCATATTGCTTTCTGGAGGGTTGGATATGAGAATTTCTTCGTTTAATTTGAAGGGGTACAGAAGGCTAGCCGATGTTAGTTTAGTTCTTGGCGACAGGAAAACCGTGTTGGTCGGGGCAAATAATAGCGGCAAAACTTCATGCATAGGTGCGCTCCATACGTTCTTAAAAAGCCCCGATAATCTTAGAATCCGAGATATATCAAAACGAAATTGGAAAGAGATTCAGTCTCTTGGTCAGGAGGTTGAAATCGACTTTCCTTCAAGTGAAAAATTGGAGGAAATTCTTTTCAAGTTGGCTAGTCTAATGCCCACATTGGATGTAGCAATCGACGCAAATGCAATCGAAGCATACAAGGTTCGGGATATTCTTCCTGATTTGGAATGGAGCGGGGGGATATTAAGGGTTAGGCTATCCTATGAACCAAAAGATATAGCTAAGCTACTTCGTGATTTTGTTGATGCGAGAAACGTTGTGTCAAAACACAGCGGCGCTGTAAGCTTGTGGCCAAAAGATCTTTGCGACTTTTTAGAGAAGGGTAACAATTTTAGCTCTTACATTCGGCAAAATCACTACATATTAAGCAAGTCAGCCGATCCTAAAGAGAATGATGTGCTGCAGCCTTTAAAATCAGACGCATTGAGGAAATTGGTTCGGGTAGATGTGATTTCCGAACAAAGGGGTTTGGGTTCAGAAGATGGCGAGGATCAAAGAGGCCCATATTCCGAGAAGCAAAGGCTGAATAAGCTGCTCCGTGATTACTACGAGCGAATTCTGAATCCCGATGACCACCCTGAGGAAGGCGATATTAAGGTATTGGGACAGCAACAGGTTTTGGAGAATGGCTTTACAGACAGGCTAAACGAGCAGTTCAAAAATCCCTTCGATGAGCTGAGGATTATGGGATACCCAGGCATTGGTGGAAATCCATCCGTCGAAATTGCTGCAAAAATAAGCGGCACTGATGCGCTGAGAAAATCATCATCTGTGAGGTACCGTTTTGACAAAAATGAAGATGAGTTTCTTCCTGAAAGCTATTTGGGACTTGGATATCAAAATCTTATCTACCTGACTTTTCGACTCTTAGGGTTCCGTGACAGTTGGATGCGTGTTGGGAAAGCGTCTCTCGCTACAGAAGGCGTTGAGGAGCAAATTGAACCTATTCACTTGGTCCTCCTCGAAGAACCGGAAGTGAATTTGCATGCTCAAGTTCAAAGGGTGTTTATCTCAAAAGCTTATGATACGCTGAGAAATCATTCACGACTGCGTGATAAAGAAAGCAAGCAAGACAAACCTGAATACCAAACGCAATTGGTGATTAGCACCCACTCAAGTCACATTATTGATAATGTAGATTTTAAAGATCTGCGATACTTTAGGCGAAATGTAGCGAGCGCAGATATTGCCATGGATCACACATCAATCGCGAATATGTCAGAACTTTTTGCCACCCCCAAGAAGGAGCTTCAGTTTGTAAGAAAGCATCTTAAACTCACACACTGCGACATTTTTTTTGCCGATGGCATCATTTTCGTAGAAGGCCAAGCTGAGAGACTTCTAGTGCCTGAATTTATTTCAACTAAATTTCCCGATCTGTCGAGTAGATATATTTCTATGTTGGAAGTGAGTGGTGCACATACTCATAAGTACAGAGAGCTGGTTGAGAAGCTTGGTGTTACAACCTTGATCCTCACAGATCTGGACTCTGTGGACAGTGAAGGGAAATCATGCGTTCCTAAGGTTGGGTCAGGTCAAAAAAGCAACAATGACACCTTGAAGATGTGGCATCCTAAAAAAACGACATTGGATGAGTTATTGGGGCTGCCAAAGGAAAGTCACTCCTCGACATGCCAAGATGCGTCTATATATGTGGCCTATCAAAAATCAACACACGTTCTAGGGCAGGAAGTTTTATCAAGAACCTTTGAAGATGCTCTGATTTTGGCGAATATTGACCACCCCAAATTCCAAAGCATTGAATTTCTCAATGAAGCTAAGGCAGACGCTAATAATGGCAAGAAGCCCCTGTCGGAATCACTCTATGAGTACGTTAAAGGATTGAACAAGGGTGAATTTGCCTTTGGTTGCCTATTGCATCTTTCTGATGAGAGTGCTCTGAGATTTGAGCCCCCAGAGTATATGAGTGATGGCCTCAAATGGTTGGAAAAAAATCTCTCGATAAAAACGCAGGAGCCATGACTATGCCGCAAGATGTATTTTTGGCCGAAACTAGGCGCATTGACCATGACGGTAAAGTCGATGAACGCATTAGAGACTGCCTTAGCCCCGGCTCAGGCAAGAGCTTCATCACGTTTGCTGGTGCGGGATCGGGCAAAACCTACTCTCTAAAAAAAGCACTGGATTTCCTGAAGGCAGAGCATCGTTCTGATTTTTCTAAAGACGGAAGGCAAATTGCGGTAGTCACATTTACAAACAATGCCGCAGAGGAAATACAGGACAGAATAGAGCAGAGTTCAATCTTTGCAGTCTCAACAATTCATAGTTTCTGCTGGGCATCCATTTCGGGATTCAACGAAGACATTAGAAAGTGGTTCTTGAGTAAGATCCCTGATGATATTGCCGATCATGAGGAGAAAGAAAAAACCGGGCGTCCAGGGAAAGCATCAGATGCGCGGAAGAGAGCTATCGCTCGACTTAAGGCTAAAATGGAGTGGCTGAATTGTCCGCGCTCGTTTGTTTATGATCCCAACGGCGTTAATTCATCGCAGAACTCACTGTCACATACAGATGTTTTGAATATTTTCTCAGATTTCTTGACACATAAACCCATGATGGCAGAGATCATAGTGAATAAATTTCCATTCATATTCATCGATGAGAGCCAGGATACTAACCAAAAAGTTATGAATGCATTTTTTTCGCTGAAATCTTCCAAACCTGACCGTGTTGTTATAGGCCTCATGGGCGACACGATGCAGAGAATTTTTGGTGGCGGCGAGCCCGATCTTGGCAAGGGCAAGCCATCAGGTTGGATCAATCTTGATAAAGAGATGAATCACCGATCCGCGCGAAGAATTGTGGGATTAGGAAACCAAATTCGTAGTGAGGATGATAAGCGTACTCAATTTGCCCGAGAGGGAGCGGTGAATGGAGTTGTCCGCTTCTTTCTACTGCCCTACGGCGTCATCAATAAAGATTCAATCGAGAGTAAAATTCGAGAGAGAATGGCTGTAATTTCTGGCGACTCCGGATGGAATGCTGTGGATGACAAGGATACTGCAATTCTACTATTGGAGCATAAAATGGCAGGGCCGCGCTTGGGGTTTTCAGAGCTCTGGGCTAAGCTGTCGCAATCAGAAGTAATAAAAGATCAAATTTCCAGCGGGGAAAATTCTGAGTTAAATTTCTTCTCAAGCATTGTTTTCCCTATGGCTGAAGCTAGCATATCTAAGCGTCGAGCTGAACTGATGTCCATTTTGAGGGAGCACAAATCCCCTCTTTTAGAGATGTCAGTTTTTGAAGCCAGCAAGGATGATCCTCTTGCCGCCGCACGGGCTGCGGAACAAGCATTTAATAAAGTCGTCTCAGAACCACAAGCGAGTTTTCGCGCGGTTTTGGAAATTATTAGTGAGCACAATCTACTAAAAATCCCGCCAAAGCTTAGGGCGTTTTTGCCAACCTCTTCCGACGATGCCCCTGAATCGAAAGTAAGTGTGATCGAGAATGACTTTCAGGAAAAGCTGGATGAAACTGAGGAGTCGACCGATGACAGCGAAATCGCTGCGTGGGCGGACGCATTGGAAATCGAGTTCTCTCAAGCTGGGCTTTATCAAAGCTATATCAAAGAAAATTCGCGTTTTCGGACACATCAAGGTGTGAAGGGGAACGAATTTAATCGCGTTATGGTTATCATGGATGATGAGGAAGCTGGGGGATTCTTGTTTTCATATGAGCAATATTTCGGCGTAAAGGATCTCTCTGCGGCGAGCCGGAAGAAACAAGATGCTGGAGAAGAGACTGGGCTTGAACGTACACGTCGGCTATTTTATGTTACATCAACGCGAGCAAAAAGCAGCCTTGCACATGTAATCTACACTTCTGACCCCATTAAACTCAAAGCCAATCTTCTGGGTAGAAAGCTATCTGCAGAAAATGAAGTGATTATTGTCGACCCCCAGAACGGGTTTTCTGTATAGAGGAAATTCAGGATGAAATGCTGGAGAAGGTGCTGAATGGCGTTCAGGCGTCAAACGCTTGTGCATGGTTCGGTGCAGGTGGAGAAGCATATCTCCAAGCCCTGCTCGTGGGCTCAGGGGGAGCGAAAGCCCTCTGATCGGGTTCAGCGTCGATACGGTGGCGGCATCCAATCCACGAAGGGTTGGTCAGGGTTCCATAGGGGCAAGAACGCCTCTTGGTCGATGGGGGTCTTGGGGGAGCGCGAAGGCTCCCTCCCAAGTGGTGCTGCAACGGCCAGACGTTTGCGAGTGATTGACCGACGATACGGTCTGTCAGCCTGCCGAGTGGCTCAATGCCCGAAGTCAGGCCGTGGCGTGGGGGATGCAACGGGGGCGCGCAGCGGACCCCTTGCCAACGAAGGTACGACAGTACACATCGTTGCAGTGCAGGGCGTAGCCCACATGTCCCAGTGCAGGGCGTAGCCCACATGTCCCAGTGCAGGGCGTAGCCCACATGTCCCATGTGTACCACCTTGCGCCTGCTATGATAGGCTGGCGGCACCCACACCAACTTGATGTATCCAGCGCTCGACTCTCCGCAGCAAGAGGATAAAATGGGTACCAAAGAAAATAGGAGGTGTGACCTAATGGTACGTCGATCTGACGGGCAGAAATCACCGAGAGAAGGCGCCCCTGTCCCCCGCGAGTTTTCTACACAACCATTGCTTCAAGCTCCCAAGGAAAACCTTAAGGATGTCAATGTATTTGGTGTAAAACAAAGCGGCATTCGCTTTGGTCCACACGAAACAATGATACAAGTTTCCGCAAGCCCAAGCGGGAACAATATAGACATCCAGAAGACTAAACGGGATTTGCTTTTTGTTTCCCAGCTCCGGGAGGCATCCGAAGCAATAAAATTGCCTCAAGAGGCAGTTGAAATTTTCTTTGATGCGCTGACAGTTCACGTTTGCACTTCGCCCCTTCCATTTGATCTTCATGGCGGGGAAAATTGGGGAAATTTGCTTAAAGATAGCAATGCGCTTATTATCTCAAGAATGAGCGCAGAGCACCAGAGGAAAGATAGTATACGTAATGTATTTGGCAGAATCGCTGAGGGTGAAGATTTTTATTCATCTGAAGTGATTGAAATTGCCAAGGCCATTGCGAGCATGAATGGCGATCAGATATCCATTCTATCTTCCGCCATGAAACGTATTGTTGATGGTACATATCAAGAGCCTCAAAATGTCGTCCTCGAAGGAGGAAGCGAAGAAACCACGGCCCGTGCCGCCAAAGAAATTGCCAATGCAAACATACCTTTCTGGGCGAACAGAAAGAATCTACAAGGAACGGGAGAGCGGTGGAAAGGTAGTGCCGTTGACTTCATTCAGCATTGGTATGGGGAATGGATTGAGAAAAATGAGATGAGATTGTCTCATCTTCGAAGAGATATACCTTTGTATAATGCATATTTGGCTTACGTTGTGCGATGTAAGAAAGTCGATATCACGCCAGCGCTTGATATTCCTTCAGACGTAAAGCGCTACTCCGATGAGGAGCTTGCAGCTGCGAAACTCCCTTCCGGTGCCTCGAAGTATATTCCAACGGCACAGCTTTCGCCCGACCAACAAGCGCAGAGGCGAGCTTACGGTGCGGCACACCAGAGAAAGCAGCGTGATAAAAATTCTTTAAAATCAGGAAGATATATAAAATAATATAGTTTTGAACTATACATGCTGACTTTCAGTGTGGCGCGTGTCATGCTGGTGTTGGCAGCTTAAAGAGCTGCTGATTCGAGGAGAACTCAGCATGCCTACCAACAGGACTTCTGGTACCTTCGGCACACCCAACGCCTCTGAGCGCTCCAGAACGGCTAAGGTAATTGCCAAAATCTGCTATTCCGGCGAATATCAGTTTCAGAAGGCTTACTTTGACGAACGAGGCCGTCTCATCCAAGTTCTTGCCGAAAGCTTTTCTAAAGGTGAGCCCGACATTTTTGATATCAATGATGCGGCCGATATTTCCCGTCGGCCAAAAGCCTCCAATTCGTAGCTAAGGGTCGACTTAATTCAGGCTAATCTATCGTGTGAATTTATGGGATAATATTCCTATAAATTCACACAGCTTTCTGATATGCTACACGGTCTGCACCTGTCCAACGAAAGGAGGCCGGACATGAGCAATGAAGAATTTTCAGGCCTCGACAGCCAAGAGACTGCTCGCAAGGGTGACTTTCCCGCACTGAATTTTGATGTCGAAGCCTACCGTCACCACCTTGCCGACAGCGATTTGAGCGAAACCCAGCAAACTGAACTGCTGGCAGTGATCTGGAAAATCATGGTGTCCTTTGCTGATCTGGGTTACGGGTTCGATCCCGTTCAGTATCTCCAATACCTTCAAGCTATGAATAGCACCCCACCCAGCCCTGAACTCACTCAAAAACACGACGCAAATGTGGTAGGATGTGCGGGCCAATTCACTGAAAACGCTAACCCCAAACCTGCAAAGGCACGTAAGCGGCCTCCTGCGGAAAGGAAGGAGTCATGAATCCCAATAAAAACAATCACAATGCAATGGTAAACCATGCCGTAATATATGCGAGAGTGTCGAGTGCTTCGCAGGTCTCTAAAGGCCATGGAATGGTCTCGCAAGAAACCCGATGCCGTGAATTTGCGCGGATGAAAGGCTACGAAATTGCCGAGGTGTTCACTGACGGTGCTGTGACGGGTGGCCTGATTGACCGCCCCGGCATGTCGGCCATGCTGGCATGGCTGAAAGCTCGGAAGAAGTCAGGCTCTTACGTCGTGCTGATTGACGACATCTCGCGCCTCGCGCGGGACGTAAAGGCGCATCTTGAATTACGCAGCGCGATCTCAGCTGCGGGCGCACGGCTCGAAAGCCCTTCCATTGAGTTTGGCGAGGATTCCGACTCCATTCTGGTTGAGAACCTGCTCGCCAGCGTTTCGCAGCATCAACGCCAGAAGAACGCGGAGCAAACACGGAACAGGATGCGTGCGCGCATTCAGGCGGGATTTTGGCCATTCATTTCCTGCGCAGGCTACAAGTTCAGGCACAGCGCGGGAGAGGGCAAAATCCTCGTACGGGATGAACCTGTGGCCTCGATTATTCAAGAAGGGCTTGAAGGTTATGCGTCTGGTCGCTTTCAGCAGCAGAGCGAGGTCAAACGCTTCTTTGAATCCTGTCCGGCCTTTCCGGGCAAGAACAAGCGCGGGGAAGTACGCAATGAGCTTGTGAAGCAGATGCTCACGAAGTCGCTCTATGCAGGTTATGTCGAAGCGCCCGACTGGGGGGTGCCGCTAACCAAAGGGCGGCATGAAGGCTTGATCGACTTCGCGACCTTTGAGCGCATCCAAGCCCGCCTGAAAGAGGGGGCGCGTGTACCCGTGCGCGTCGATGTGTCGGCTGACTTCCCCTTGCGTGGTGCCATTGCCTGTGCGTGTTGTGGCAGGCCGTTCACTGCCTCATGGTGCCGCAGCAAGACGGGTGAGCGTCACCCTTACTATCTGTGCTTCACCAAGGGCTGTGAGCGCCGCAACAAGCATATCCGGCGTGATTTGGTCGAGGGGCAGTTTGTTGCCATGCTCGACACGCTGACGCCTGCGCCCAAACTGTTCACGCTGGCTCATGCCATGTTCAAAGATGCGTGGACGCAGCGCATGGCTCAGGCCAAGGCCGTGGCAAAGACCTATGAGCGTGAGATCGCTAAGGTGGAAACCCAGATCGAGGGGCTGCTTGACCGGATCGTTGATGCTACGTCTCAAAGTGTGGTTACTGCCTATGAGAAGCGGATTCACAGCCTTGAGCGTAGTAAGGTTGCGCTTGAGGAAAAGCGTGCACGCAGCACCCAGCGGCATGGGACCTTTGAGGAGTTGTTCGAACTCGCCTTCGGATTCCTCTCAAACCCTTCAAAAATATGGAATCTTGGCAGAATCGAGTGTCAGAAACTGGTGCTGAAATTGGCGTTTTGCGATAGGCTGGAATACGCGCCCGAAACTGGGTTTCGAACCCCCAAAACGTCCTTACCCTTCAATATGTTAGGGAGTGTTTCGCCTAATAAATGCGAAATGGCGGAGAGGGTGGGATTCGAACCCACGGTAGGCGCAAACCTACAACGGTTTTCGAGACCGCCCCGATCGACCACTCCGGCACCTCTCCGCGCTTTCTGGGGGTCGTCTATGGAGGCGGGGTTTAGCTTCGTGTTTAGGGAAGCGCAAGCCCGTTTCGACAGGATTTTTTCAGGATGACTGTTTAGGGCGGAAAACTGGGAGCGGCCGGGTTGGATGGCGCGCGGCCCGAGCCAGGTCAGCGGGGCTTTGTGTTATGCGAGGCCCGCTGACCTGGCTCAGGCGGCGCACGCAGGTTTGAGAGATCCCCCACTTGGCCTCTGGCCCGGTGACGCTTAGGCTGCCTCTGAAACCGGCAAACGGGAGAAGCGGGATGCAGCGCAATGAGGGAAGGCGAGGTCTGGCGGTCAGGCATCCGGACCAGGGCCTGGCTTATCCGTCCCGAAGCTGGCGGCAAGTGGCCGCTTTCGCCGCGCTGATTGCGATCTTGCCCATGCCGGGAGCCGATTTTGCGGTGCTTGCCGAGGGGCGTGACGGGGCGGTCACCGAAGAGGCCCCCACCGGACAGGTGCCTGCAGACCGGACTGGCGGAGAGGACGCGGCTGCTCAGGGCGCGACGGTGGCGGCTCTGGAGCAGAGCCTCGGACTGGATGCGCTGTTCGGGGTGATCGCGCGCGAGGGGCACGGATATGGCGAGGGGCTCGATCAGGGCCTGCTCGGGGGCAAAGGTGGTCTTCGCTGGCAGGCCAGTGTGGCGCGGATCTATCAGTCGGACGTCCTGCGGACGCGGTTCTCGCAGGCGCTGAGCGAGGCGCTGGCAGGCAAGCCTGAGGTTCTGGCTGATGCGGTTGCGTTCTTTTCCTCCCCGACCGGCAAGGCCATTGTGGCGCGCGAGATCGCCGCACGCGAGGTACTGCTGGATCCGGACAGCAAGGAGGCCGCCGAGGTCGCCGCCGGCAAGCTGCGCGATGCGCGTGCGCCAAGGCTTAAGCTGATCCGCAATCTGATCGAAGCCTCGGATCTGATCGAAGGGAATGTCGCCTCGGGTCTCACCGGATCGGCGGCTTTCAACGAGGCGCTCACCGCCACGCTGCCGCCGGAGCAACGCTTGCCGGAGGCCGACCGGATGGCCCAGGTCTGGGCGCAGGAGGCCGAGATCCGGGCCAGCACCACCTCCTGGCTTCTGGCCTTCATGACCGAGGCCTATGCACCGCTCAGTGATGCCGAGCTGGAGCAGTTCCTCGTCTTCAGCAAAAGCGAGAGCGGCAAGGCGCTGAACCAGGCGCTGTTCACCGCATATGGTGAGACCTTCCGGATGGTGATGCAGGAGCTGGGCCACGAGGCGGGGCAGGTGCTGCGTGGCGCGCGGATCTGAGCCAACGGATCTGACACGGGCAGGGGGCGGAGGCAAACCTGGCGGGCCCGCGCCGGGCCCGCTGAATGACTTGACGCGATGGCCGATGCAGATCATAAGCGCACATCTTCCCCAGGGTGCGAATCCAGGGGTGGATTCTTTTTGAACATCATCCGGTGACGGATGCGCTGTCCGAAGGCGGGGAAACCCATGAACACCAAAGGCCCGCTACGGGCAAGAGGGGCCACAGGACGCGGGCAATGAAGGAAGACAGATTATGACCTTTGCGGTCCTGAAAACAGGCGGCAAGCAATATAAAGTGCAGGCGGGTGACGTTCTGCGCGTGGAAAAGCTTGATGCCGTCGCTGGTGAAAAAATCCAGTTCAACGAAATCCTGATGGTGGACAGCACCGTCGGCGTGCCCTTCGTGGCAGGTGCCGCTGTGCAGGCCGAAGTGATCGACCAGATCAAAGGCCCGAAGACCATCCACTTCGTCAAGCGCCGTCGGAAGCATTCGTCGCAGCGCACCAAAGGCCACCGTCAGCACCTGACGCTGGTTCGCGTGACCGAAGTTCTCGCCGCCGGCGCTGACAAGTCGGGCGTCAAAGCTGCGACCGGCACCGCTGATGCGCGCCGCACCGCTCATGAAGCCCCGGGTGCTGCCAAGGCTGCTCCGGAAGCTGCCGAGAAACCGAAGCGCGCCCGCAAGGCCGCTGCTGCAGAGGAGTAATCCCCCATGGCACAGAAAAAAGCAGGCGGTTCGTCCCGCAACGGTCGCGACTCGGCTGGTCGTCGCCTTGGTGTGAAACTCTATGGCGGCCAGGCCGTCATTCCGGGCAACATCATCGTGCGTCAGCGCGGCACCACCTTCTTCCCGGGTGAAGGCGTTGGCATGGGCCGTGACCACACGATCTATGCGGTTGCCGAAGGCGCGGTCAAATTCCGCAAGGGCCTCAAGGGCCGCACTTTTATTTCGGTGCTTCCCGTTGCGGAGGCGGCCGAGTAAGCCGAACCTTTACATATCAGATGTATCGGAGGGATCGGCTGTAAAAGCCGGTCCCTTTTCTTATTTCCGCCGTGGAAAAGCCCGGGCGGCTATGGGAGAACAAGGATCCGATACCCACATGAGCTTCGAGCAGGAGGGAAGCCATGGAATTCGAGACGATCCGCAGCCCGGGGCCTTACGGCGCCGGTAAGGGAATCGCTGCGGCAGCGGCTTCAGTGGAGGGCGTCAGTGACCGGCAGATCGCGGCGGGGCGCTTTATCCTGCGCCCGGTCCGGGCATCTGATGCCGGTCTGATCGCGCATTACGCCGGCGATAAGCGCGTGGCCGATGCGACGCAGAACATCCCGCACCCATTCCCGCCCGGCGCCGCCGAGGCCTATGTCAACCGGTCGATGAACCATGACCGGCCGGGTTCGGTCTGGGTGATGGACGGGGCCGCACATGGTCTGTCCGAACTCCTTGGGGTGATCAGCCTCAAACCGATGGAGGTGAAGGCAGGCCGCTCCGGCCAGTCCGAGGTCGCCTATTGGGTCGCGCCGGTGTTCTGGAATACCGGCATCGCCTCCGAGGCGGTGCGGGCGCTGGTTGCGGCCAACCCTCTGGAAGACAGCACCTATTTCGCCGAAGTGTTCCAGGACAATCCCGGATCGGCCCGCGTGCTTACCAATGCGGGGTTTGAATATCTGGGCGATGCCGAGGCATTTTCGGTGGCGCGCAATGCGATTGTGCCGACCTGGACCTATATCCGCAAAATGGTGAAATGATGCAGATCCGCGATGCCCTTGACCATGACGCCGCAGGCATCGCGGAGATCTATAATCACGCCGTGCTCCACACCACCGCGATCTGGAACGAGGCGACGGTGGATGCGGCCAACCGGATCGACTGGATGGCGGCCCGGCGCGCAGCGGGCTACCCGGTGCTGGTGGCGCAGGCCGAAGATGGCGGGGTCACCGGCTATGCCTCATACGGCGCCTGGCGGGCCTTTGACGGCTACCGGCTGACGGTTGAACACTCGGTCTATGTGGGCGTCGCGTATCGCGGGCTTGGCCTTGCCCATGCGCTGATGGAGGCCCTGATCACCCGCGCCCGCGCGCAAGGCCTGCATGTGATGATTGCCGGGATCGAGGCGGAAAACACCGCCTCGCTGGCGCTGCACCGCAAGCTCGGCTTCAGCGAAGGCGCGGTAATGGCCCAGGTCGGGCAGAAATTCGGCCGCTGGCTCGATCTGCACTTCATGAGCCTGCAACTGGATCAGCGCGACACCCCTGCGGCGGGCTGATGGCCGGGCGGGGCGCCGGGCGCTGATCTGTCTTTGCCCGCGTGTTTCAGTCTGACGAATGCACCAGGCGCAGCTTTGGCCGTGCCGAAGGTTCTGTCGCCTGAGCCGCGCCGCCCGCACCTTCCCCGAGGGGGGCCGCAGTAAAATCGGCAGGTTTCGCCGCGAAGATATAATCCGGGACCCGCTCTTCGGTCTGGCTGTTCTGGGCCTGCGCCAAAGCGCTCTGGCCAAAATCCGGCAGGGTGACTGAATGCCTCGGCGCGGCAGAGGCTGATTTGATCCGCTTGCCCAGCCGCTCTTCCACCACAGCTGTCACCATGAACCGACGCGGCGCACGGCCGGTCTCACCCAGGGTCGAGAGGCATCCGAGCACCGTCGGCTGGCCCCGCAAGGGTGCTGCCAGCGGCAGGAGCAAAAGCCGCGCCGTCAGCGCCGGGCGACCAAAGCCGCCTTCCGCCTGCAATTCCATCGTCACGAGCGAGTTGTGATTGCAGACCCGTTCCACCGTATGGGCCAGCGCTGGCCGTGCCTCGGGCAGGAACATCGCCGAAAGCGGCAGCCCCTGCATATCGACCCCTGCCGGAGCCGAGACCCGGCGCCCGGCGATTTTCAGTCGCAAAAGCCCCTCGCCGATCCGCTCGGCCAGGAACACATCCTCCAGTGCCGGCAAAAGCCCGCGAGGATCCAGCGCCGCCGGCCCCGGAAGCGCGCCGCCCGGCCCGATCAGCCCTTCCCAATAGCCGCGCACCCTTTGCAGGCTGATAAAGCGTGCCTCTTCAGCCGGGTCGCGCCGTGCCGGTCCGAGGGTGAAGAAATCCTGTGTCAAACCCGCCTCCTGCACCAAAGGCCGGGCGGACCCGGTCGCATGTGTGCCTGTAAAGCAACCTGTAACGTAACCTGAAACGCCCCCGCGACCCTGTACCCCGACAGCAGAGGCTGGTGGAGCCGGTCGTCGCAAAGACGTTGTATCGTCGGGTATATTTTAGAACAAAATCTACCGGGTTTGCATGGAAATCTCTTAAAATGGTAAAGAGCTGTAATGGGAACCAGAACGGTCCGGGCCAACCGGGCTGACGGGAGTTTATTTTGACAATTTCAATGACGGGATTTGCGGCCGGACGGGGTCAGGCTGCGGGATTTTCATGGACCTGGGATCTGCGCTCGGTCAATGGCAAAGGGCTTGATCTGCGGCTCCGGGTGCCGGACTGGATTGACGGGCTCGAGGCGGGGCTGCGCGCCGCGCTGCAAAAGGCGCTCGGGCGCGGCAATGTCAGCCTGTCCCTGCGGCTGAGCCGGGACGAAGGCACCCAGGCGGGCCCGCGTCTGAACACGGAGGTGCTGGATGTGCTGTTGCGGCTCGCGGGGGAGGTGACCACGCGGGCGACTGCGGCCGATCTGCTGCTGACACCGCTGACGGCCGGTGATCTGATGGCGATGCGTGGCGTGATCGACACCTCCGGGACCGAAGAGGATACCGCGCCGCTTGCGGCAGCGATTCTCGCCGATCTGCCGGCGCTGATCGAGGCTTTCAATGCCTCGCGCGCCTCGGAGGGCCAGGCCCTGAACGGCGTGATCGCGGCGCAGCTGGGCATGATATCCGACCTTGTCACGGCGGCAAAATCCGCCGCAGAGGCCCGCCGCCCGAAAGCCCGCGAGGCGCTTGGCGAGGCGCTGGCGAGGGTCGGCAGGAATGTCGACGGCTTTGATGAGACCCGCCTCGCGCAGGAACTCGCGCTGATGGCGGTGAAGGCAGACATCACCGAAGAGATCGACCGCCTTACCGCCCATGTCGCGGCAGCACGGGCCTTGCTGGCCGATCAGGCCCCGGTCGGGCGCAAATTCGACTTCCTGATGCAGGAATTCCTGCGTGAGGCGAATACGCTCCTGTCAAAGTCCCAGGATATCGACCTGACCCGGATCGGGCTTGACCTGAAGACGGTGATCGACCAGATGCGCGAACAGGTGCAGAATGTCGAATAACGGGGAGTGGTAATTTGGCGCGGCGCGGGCTTCTTCTGATCCTTTCCTCGCCTTCGGGCGCAGGAAAATCCACCATGGCGCGGCGGCTGATGGACTGGGATACGACGCTGAAATTCTCGGTCTCGGCCACCACGCGCAAAGCGCGGCCCGGCGAGGAACATGGTGTCCATTACTGGTTCCACGACCATGACGGCTTTCGCGCCATCGTGGATCAGGGGGGGATGCTGGAACATGCCGAGGTCTTCGGCAATTTCTATGGCAGCCCGCGCGCGCCGGTCGAGGCCGCGATGGCCGAGGGCCGCGACACCCTGTTCGATGTCGACTGGCAGGGCGGCCAGCAGATCCGCAATTCGGCCCTCGGGCGCGACGCGGTGTCCGTTTTCATCCTGCCGCCCTCGATTGCCGAGCTTGACAGCCGGCTGCGCGGGCGGGGTCAGGACAGCGAAGAGGTGATCGCGGGCCGTATGGCGAAAAGCCGCGATGAGATCAGCCATTGGGCCGAATATGATTACGTCCTGGTCAATGACGACCAGGACGATTGTTTCGAACGGCTGCGCGCGATCATCACCGCGGAGCGGCTGAAACGGGAAAGACAGCCCGATCTGGCCGGCTTTGTGCGCGGCCTCAATGAGGAGTTTGCCGCAAGATGATCTGGGAACTGGATGGAATCGCGCCTGAAATTGACGCGGAAGCCTGGGTCGCGCCTTCGGCCGATCTGATCGGAAAACTGCGGCTGGGGCCGGGCTCGAATATCTGGTTCGGCGCAGTTTTGCGCGGCGATAACGAGCTGATCGATGTCGGCGCGGGGACGAATATCCAGGAGAATGCGGTGCTCCATACCGATCCGGGCTACCCGCTGGTGATCGGCGCCAATTGCACCATCGGCCATAAAGCGATGCTGCATGGCTGCGAGATCGGTGAGGGCTCGCTGATCGGGATGGGGGCCACGGTGCTGAACGGGGCAAAGATCGGCAAAGGCTGTCTGATCGGCGCCTGCGCCCTGATCACCGAAGGCAAGGTCATCCCCGATTACAGCCTTGTCATGGGCAGCCCCGGCAAGGTGGTGCGTGTGCTGGATGAGGCAGCGCAAGCCCGGCTGATCCGCTCGGCCGAGGGCTATCAGGCCAATGCGCGCCGCTTCCGTGCCGGGCTGAAACCGGTGGAGCGCGCGTGATGTCGGACGAGGACGGCGAGGCACAGCCAGGGCTGGTCGAGCAATTGCTGGATGGGCTGCCATTGCCAGCCTTCACGCTGGACGAGCGCGACACGGTGCGGGCGGCCAATGTGCCGGCGCTGGCGATTTTGGGCGAAAAGGCGCGAGGCCGCAATCTGGCGCTTTCGCTGCGCGGGCCGGAGCTGCTGGATGCGGTTTCAGGCACAAGGCGCGACGGGGCGCAACGGCGCATCCTTTTGCGCCTGCCCGATGATGCGCAATATCGGGTCAAGGTCTCGGGCCTGCCTGCCGCCGATCCGCCGCAGGTGATCTGCGTGATGCAGGATGTGACCTCGGAAGCGCAGAACGAGGCGATCCGCCGTGAATTTGTCGCCAATGTCAGCCATGAGCTGCGCACGCCGCTGACCGCGATGATGGGCTTTATCGAAACGCTGCAATCGGCGGCCAAGGATGATCCGCTGGCGCGTGACCGCTTTCTCGGCATCATGTCGCGCGAGGCCGGACGGATGAACCGGCTGGTGCGCGATCTTCTGCATCTGAGCCGGGTCGAGGCTGAAGAACGGGTCCGGCCGCGCGAAACCATTGATCTGCCAGGAATTTTGCGTTCGGCCGCAGCCTCGGTGCGTCAGGTGGCCGAGGCGCATGGCAGCATGATCCGGTTTCAGGGGATCGAGGGGCGGGTCATGGTGCCGGGAGATGCCGACCAACTGACCCAGGTCTTCCTGAACCTGATGGAAAACGCGGTGAAATACGGGGCGCGCGACAAGCCGGTGACGGTGACGATCTCGCGCGAAACCACGTCGCGCGGGCCGGTGATCCGGGTGGATGTGGCGGATCAGGGCGACGGGATCGACCCGATCCACCTGCCGCGCCTGACCGAGCGGTTTTACCGGGTCGATGCCCATCGCTCGCGGGCCGAAGGCGGCACCGGGCTGGGTCTCGCCATTGTCAAACATATCATCAACCGCCATCGCGGCTGGCTCAGGATCGACAGCGAAAAGGGCAGGGGCTCGGTGTTTTCGGTGATGCTGCCCGAAACCTGACCGCCCCTGAAATGCCTTACAGCCGCGCGATGCGTTCGGTCAGAAGGGCGTAGAAGCCGTCCCGGTCAACCGATCCGATGAAAAGCGCGTTGGGCGCCCGTTTTGTGACGCCCCACCAGTCGGCGACCGTCATGCCAAGCGTAAGTTCAGATTTCGTCTCGATCGCGACATTGATGAAGCGACCAGAGAAGAGCTCCGGGCGCAGCATGAAGGCGATCACGCAAGGGTCATGCAGCGGGGCGCCCTCGGTGCCATATTTCGCGGTGTCGTAGCGTTCAAAGAAATCAGTCCAGGCGGCGACCGCGTCCCCGGCGCGGGTGCCGAGCGCGCGCAGCCCATCCACCCAGGCACGCGAGGTCAGCGCCTTATGCGTGGCATCAAGCGGCAACACGACCAGATCGACGCCGGAGCGGAAGACGATATCCGCCGCCTCGGGGTCGACATAGATATTGAACTCGGCCGCCGGGGTGATATTTCCGCCTTCGAACAGGGCGCCGCCCATCAGAACGATCCGGCGAACCCGCGCGATGATATCCGGGGCGCGGCTGAAGGCGGTGGCGATATTCGTCAGCGGGCCGAGGGTGCAGAGTGTTACCGTCCCTGACTCTTCACGACGCAACGTTTCAATAATGAAATCAACGCCATGTTGCGAATTGACCGTCAGGTCCGGCTCGCCCAGGTCGATCCCGTCCAGACCGGTCGCGCCATGGACCTCTTCTGCGGTGACGCCCTCGCGGCTCAGCGGCCGGTCGCAGCCGGCAAAGACCGGAACATCGCGCCGCCCGGTGAGGCCGACAATGTTCAGCGCGTTGCGCACGGTCAGTGACAGCGGCACATTCCCGGCGACCACCGTCACGCCGAGCACCTGCAGCGCTTCGGGGCTGGCCAGCGCAAGCAGGATCGCGACTGCATCATCCTGGCCCGGATCGGTGTCGATGATGATTTTTTGTTGTTCTGCCATGAGCTGTACCTGCGCTGTACCCGGGATCTGACGCAAGCTTAGCCAATCCTGGCCTGCGTTGCGAGAGGGCGCGAAAACGGGGCAGGCGGGCAGATCACGGCGGCAGATCAGGGCACACGCGTTGTCCCCTCATTGCCGGGCATGAGGGGTTTGACCCGGATCTCGCATTGAGGGGGCGCAAGAAAGCTGACCGGGCTGCGATCATGAACATCGCTGTTTCTTGACCTCGCCGATAGGGTCGCCATCCACAAATTTGAATGAATCGCCCGAGGCGATGGGATTGGTGAAGACGCAGTAACAGGAGCCGAGCCGTGACAGTCCAGAATCATACCTGCCGGGGATCGTGCCGCCACAGAGGCGCAGCTAATGGGCCATGCCGCTTTCGCCTGTGGTCATGTTCGTCGCAGTGAAGATACGGAATGACCGGGCAACATGGACGTGGTTACCGATCTGGTCGATATCACCTCTCAGACTATGCCGGGAGCTGTCCTGGCTTTTCTCGCCGGTCAAAAGGCCTATGCAGCGCGCCGTTCAACATAGAATTTCCCCTTTGCCAGCTTGCATGATCAAGGCCGAGATCGCGGTTGGAGACATCTGATAAGGTCTGCTCATGGGATCACCGGCAAAGGTGAGAGGGTGCAGAGAAGGGCATCTGCCGGGTATGCGGAAACTGGCCTGCAGAGAGATTAACACCCGCGCCCGTGCCGTCCGTTTCGCGGTCTGTTCTCCTGATATCTCCGGGCTAATCGACGTAAAACCTGCGCAATGCCGGATCAGGATCTGAGTTGAGGCGCGGCTTACCTTACCCCTTGTCGCTCTGCTTCGCAGCCTTCTCTTCTGCCTTGGCCCGGTCCCACAGCGCATCCATCTCGGCAAGGTCTGACGCCGCCGGGCTGCGGCCATCCTCGGCCAGCCAGTCCTCGATCCTGTTGAAACGGCGGGTAAATTTCTGGTTTGCCGCCCGCAGCGCAGCCTCGGGATCGACCTTGAGATGCCGCGCGAGATTGGCCATGACGAAGAGGAGATCGCCCATTTCCTCGGCCAGTTCCGCCTCGCCCAGCCGGTCACGCGCCTCGACCACCTCGGCGGCTTCCTCGGTGATCTTGGCCAGCACATCAGCCGCACCCGGCCAGTCAAACCCGACCCGCGCCGCGCGGTTTTGCAATTTCACCGCCCGCGTCAGCCCGGGCAACGCCATCGCGACCCCGTCAAGGACGCGCGCGGGCCCGCGTTCGCGCGCCTTCAGCTCCTCCCAGTCGATGCGCTGCCTGTCAGGGCTTTTGTCGCGGCTCTCGTCACCGAACACATGCGGGTGGCGGGCGATCATCTTGTCGGAAATCGCGCGGATCACATCCGCGAGATCAAAGCGCCCGGCCTCTTCCTGTATGCGCGCATGAAACACAACCTGGAGCAAAAGATCCCCGAGCTCGCCCTTCAGCTCGTGCCAGGCCTCACGCTCGATGGCATCGACCACCTCATGCGCCTCTTCCAGACAATAGCGCGAAATCGAGGCCGAAGTCTGTTCCACATCCCACGGGCAGCCGGTTTCCGGATCGCGCAGCCGCACCATGATTTCAGCCAGCCGCGCGATATCGCCGGCCCGGTTCGCGTCATCGTTAACCAATTGGTCACTTTCGGCGCGGTCAAGACGGGATACGGACATTGCGAAGCTCCGGTTTGGGTCACATTATACGGGTGATGAATCGGTCCCTTTGGGCCGTGAGACAACCAGGAAAGCCGCCGCAATGCCCGTACTGAACCGTATCGCTTCTTATGCCGGGGAAATGAAGGGCTGGCGTCAGCATATCCATGCCCGGCCCGAGCTGGAATTCAATTGTCACGAGACTGCGGCCTTCATCGTCGAGCGGCTGCGGGAATTTGGCGTAGATGAGATCCATGAGGGGATCGCGAAATCCGGCGTCGTGGCGATTATCGACGGGCGGGGCCCGGGTACGGTGATCGGGCTCAGGGCTGATATGGATGCGCTGCCGATCACCGAGCAGACCGGGGCGGACCATGCCTCGACCGTGCCGGGCCGCATGCATGCCTGCGGTCATGACGGCCATGTGGCGATGCTGCTGGGCGCGGCGAAATACCTCGCCGAGACCCGCAACTTCGTCGGCAGCGTCGCATTGATGTTCCAGCCGGCCGAGGAAGATGGCGGCGGCGGCGAGGTGATGGTGAAAGAGGGCGTGATGGATCGCTTCAACATCGCCCGCGTCTTCGGGATCCATAATGCGCCGAATCTGGCGCTTGGAAATTTCCAGACCACACCGGGGCCGATCATGGCCTCGGTCGATACGGCCTGGGTCACGGTGACAGGCCGGGGGGGGCATGCCGCGACGCCACATGAATGCGTCGATCCGGTGGTGGCGATCGTGGCCATGGTCCAGGCGGTGCAGACCATCATTCCGCGAAATGTCTATGCGCTGGACGAGGCGGTGATCTCGGTCACGATGATCAATGCCGGTTCCGCTTCGAACATCATCCCTGAAAGCGGCACTTTCGCCGCCACGATCCGCGCCTTCCGCCCCGATGTGCGCGATCTTTTGAAAAAGCGTTTCCTCGAAATCGTCTCGGGCACCGCGACCGCTTTTGGCGTCGAGGCAGAGGTGAATTACGAATGGGGCTATCCGGCCACCATCAATGACGAGAAAGAGACCGAATTTGCGGCCTCGGTCGCGCGCGAGATTTCGGGCGATGCGGCGGTGAATGACCAGTCAAATCGTGAGATGGGGTCCGAGGACTTCTCCTATATGCTGGAGGCACGTCCGGGCGCGTATCTCTTCCTCGGCATCGGTCCGGGGGCGGGGCTGCATCACCCGGCCTATGATTTCAATGACGAGGCCGCGCCGATCGGCGCAAGCTTCCTCGCGCGCCTTGTCGAGAAGTCTCAACCGATCGCAGGGTGAGGCCGGTTTCTGCCGGGGTCCGGCCATAACCGGTCCCCGGCCAGACCAGGAGTAATGCAGATGTGGCGGTTTCTTCTCCTTTCGGTGCTGGCCTTCGGGCCAGTCACCGTCTTCGATGCCAGGCCGGTAGCGGCTCAGGATCAGAGCGGCAGTTTTCGCAGCCCTTCGGACAATATCCACTGCTATTATGATGCATCTGAGGGCGATCTCTGGCTGCGCTGTGATATGGCAGAGGGCAAACAGACCTATACCGTGCCGCCCGAGGATTGCGATCTTGACTGGGGGATGTCTTTCCTGATCGGCGAGACCGGGCCGGCAGAGCTGACCTGTCACGGCGATACGGTCCGAGATCCTCGTTCGGCGGTTCTGGGCTATGGGGCAGAGCTGGTGATCGGTGAGATCATGTGCCAGTCGGAAAAGACCGGTCTGACCTGCCGGAATGGCGAAGGCCATGGCTTCCACCTTGCGAAGGCCGGTCAGAAAATATTCTGAAGCAGGCAGTTACAGGCTTTTAATCGCGCACGCCATCACCGGGGCGACTGACGTTTCTTGCGTAACCAGGGCCAGATCGGATCCCGCAATTCCGGGCACGGAGCCAATCGCAATGACACTGGTCGATATCACCGGCTGGCAACGGGTGCCGGGCGATCTGTCGCCGCTGATCCGGCGGCGGCGCGCGCCGGAAGCGATCCTGATCCTGTAAAGCACCTTTCTGCGCTTTGGCGCTGCACCGGCTGACCTCTGGCAAGGGTGATGCAGGTGGTAACAGTTCGGTCATGGTCTGGCAGCCGGAGCGCTGCGACTACATTTCGGGGACACCTCGCCGTGGTACAGGGCAGGGAGGATTTCACCGGCGCCCGATGCGGGCGGACAAGCGCTTCATCTCCTGTGTGGCGCAGCCGGTGATCGCGGCAGGCCGCGCGATATGGCGGTGAAAACCCACGCCGAACTCATGCTCCCTGGCGTTAGCCCGGGCAGCAATTCGGTGCGCTGCCCTGGGTCCGGCGGCGTCTTGCACGCCTTGCGGCCGTCAGGCTGCCCGGGGTCGAGGTCAAGGGGGGGGACCCTGGTGGACCGCAAGGGCTGGCGCATGATCTGGTCGGATGCCAGGTTCGGGCCGGTCCGCCAAAGGCTGTTGCAGGTCATACGCGCCACGGGCCGCAAGGAGTCGTCTTCCTGACCTTGGGCTTTGTGACAGCTGCGCCCCCTTGACCCGCGCCGTCGCGCACGGCAGGGGTTATCCATGCTGCCGCAAGACAAACTCGCCCGCATCACCCAACGGTTTGAATATGTCGAGGCCCGGCTGAATGCCGGCGCCGCGGCAAGCGAGATTGCCGCGCTGAGCCGTGAATATTCCGAGCTGAAGCCGGTCGTCACGGGGATCGCGGCCTGGATGCGCGCCCGGGCCGATCTGGCCGAGGCCGAGGCCATGCTCGCCGATCCCGAGATGCGCGCGCTGGCGGAAGAAGAACTGCCGCGTCTGCGCGAGGCATTGCCCGAAATGGAACACCAGCTGCGGCTGGCGCTTTTGCCGAAAGATGCCGCCGATCAGCGCCCGGCGATCCTCGAGATCCGCCCCGGGACCGGTGGGGAGGAGGCGAGCCTTTTCGCAGGCGACCTTGCCCGCATGTATCAGCGCTATGCAGAAGCCCAGGGCTGGCGGTTTGAGGTGCTGGAAAGCCAGATCTCCGATCTTGGCGGTGTCAGGGAATTCACCGCCCATATCCAGGGGGCCGGGGTCTATGCGAAACTGAAATACGAATCCGGCGTCCACCGCGTGCAGCGCGTGCCCGAGACCGAGGCAGGGGGCCGCATCCATACCTCGGCCGCGACCGTCGCCGTGCTGCCAGAGGCGGAAGATGTCGATATCGACATCCCGGCCTCGGATATCCGGATCGACACGATGCGGGCCTCGGGTGCCGGTGGCCAGCATGTGAACACCACCGACTCGGCAGTCAGGATCACCCATTTGCCCACGGGCATCATTGTGACCTCATCCGAGAAATCGCAGCATCAGAACCGCGCCAATGCCATGGCCGTGCTGCGCGCCCGCCTGTTCGAGATCGAGCGCGACCGTCTGGCCCGCGAACGCGCCGCCGACCGCAAGTCGCAGGTCGGCTCGGGGGACCGGTCGGAACGCATCCGCACCTATAATTTCCCGCAAGGCCGGATGACCGATCACCGGATCAACCTCACGCTCTATGCGCTGAACCAGATCATGCAGGGCGATCTGGACGAGGTAATCCAGGCGCTGAGCGCCCATGACCAGGCCAGCAGGCTGGCCGAGGAAGAGACATGAGCACCGGTCCGGGCCGTCTGGCGAAACAGGTGCTGGCGGAGGCCGTGGTGAAACTGCGTGCGGCAGGGGTCGAGGATCCCGCCCGTGATGCGCGGCTCTTGCTGGCGCATGCCATCGGGATCGGGCCTGACCGGCTGTTGCTGCATCTGGCGGATCCGCTGGATCATGGCTCCGCTTCCCGGTTCGATGCCGCGATCCTGGCCCGCGCCGCCCGCAGGCCCGTATCGCAGATCATCGGCCAGCGGCTGTTTTACGGTCGCAGTTTCATCGTCACAGCCGATACGCTCGATCCGCGCCCCGAGACCGAGATCCTGATCACCGAAGCGCTGCGGCTGCCATTCTCGCAGGTCATCGATCTTGGTACCGGGACAGGGGCGATCCTTCTGACCCTGCTTGCAGAACTGCCCGCGGCGACGGGGCTTGCAACCGACATCTCGGCAGCCGCGCTCGCCGTGGCGCAGCGCAATGCCGAAGCGCTTGGTCTGAGCGGGCGGGCGAAATTCGCCCGGACGGGCTGGCTCGACGGGATCACCGAAACGGCCGATCTGATCGTCTCGAACCCGCCCTATATCACTCTTGACGCTATGGCCAGCCTTGAGCCCGAAGTCCGCGATCATGAGCCCCATCTTGCCCTGACCGATTTCGGCGACGGGCTGAGCGCTTACCGCGCCATTGCGACCCAGGCCCCCGCGGCCCTGCGGCCTGACGGCCGGCTGATTGTCGAGATCGGCTGGGATCAGGGCAGGGCGGTGGCTGAGATATTTGCCGACGCCGGCTTTAAAAATATAGACATAATTCAGGATTTTGACGGCAAAGACAGGGTGGTCAGCGCCAGAGCTGCGGCCTGATCTGCGCCTTTGACCGCCTTAATCAGCCGGGCATTTGCAGATATTGAGCGGCTTGAATCCGGCAAATGGGCAACTATATCGTATTTCACCGCAAAAACCCTGTGGATGAGTGCATTTCCCGGCAGAATCAGCTTGCCAGACTGCGGCTCACATGGTTTAGCAAATTCATGCGGTGGATCTGGCGCTGACCGCGCCCTTCCCGCAAAACCGATCCCGCCCCTGCATTTCCCGTCGCACAAAGCGGCATTATGGGGGCCACGGTGATCCCTGGACATTAGGCAAAGATGCGCTCTTCCAAGAAACGCTCGCGTTCAAATCAGAACCGCCCGCGCTCGCTCGGCAATATCGTCAACCGTGTGTTCGATTCGTCGGGTCCTGAAGGCAAGGTGCGGGGAACGCCGCAGCAGATTATCGAAAAATACCAGACGCTGGCGCGGGATGCGCAGCTGTCGAATGACCGCGTGGCGGCAGAGAATTTCCTCCAGCATGCCGAGCATTACACAAGGATGCTGGCCGAGGCGCAGCGCGAGCTTGCCGTCGAGCAGGAAGCCCGCCAGCAGCAATATCAGCAAACCGGCACTGGCCAGAGCTCCGGCCACCAGAGCTCCGGCAACCAGAATGGCGGCCAGTATGGCAACCAGAATGGCGGCAACCGCGACAATCGTGAGCGTGGTGAGCGTGACAACCGCAATGATCGCGGCGACCGCTTTGAGCGCAACGATGGCCGAAATGACAGCCGCAATGAGGTCCGTAGTGACGGCCGCAATGACAACCGGGGGGACAACCGGGGTGAAGGTCGCAACGAGGGCCGGAATGAGACCCGCGCTGATGGGCGCAACGAGAACCGGAACGACTCGCGCAATGAGCCACGCGGCGAAGGCCGCAGCGACGGACGGGAGCCGCGCCATCAGCGCGAGGACACCCGCCAGCCGGATCTGATTTCAGATGTGATCGATTTTGGTTCGGATAATGGCGGCCTCGTTGATCTTCCCGAACGTGGCGCCCCGGCGCCTGCAGTTTCGGAACCGGTGCTGTCCGGCGGAGACAGCGCGCCCGCTCCGGCTCCAGAGGCCGTTGCAGATACGCCGCTTTTCGCCACTGCCCGCCAATCGGTCGAGGCCGGCGAAGAGCCCGCCGCCGCATCTGCCGTGACCGAATCTGCGTCCGGGGGCCGCGCCGCGCGTGGTCCGCGCACGCCGCGCGGTGAGAAAACTGCCGAGAAACCTGCGAAAGCCGAGCGTCCCGCCGGCAGCCGCGCGCCGCGCGCCAATACCCGTCGTGAGGCTGACGAAGCTGCCGGGCCCGCAGAGGTCGCCGAGGTCGAAAAACCGCGTCGTGTCAGCCGCCCGCGCAAGACCGCCAGTGGCCCGGAGACACCCGAAGCCGCTGAGTGAACGACAGAAAGGCCGCCTTGGGGCGGCCTTTTTGATTTCTTCTCCGGCGGTCTCAAAGTGACGGATGTGGCAATCTGGCTTGTGCTGATGCCCCCGGGAAGGGGAGATCGGGGCGCAAACCAGTTTCTGAGACCGTCGCTGCCGGTTCTTGTCCGGAAAGCTCCGGCCCTGGCGTGGCCCCAGAGGCGTCGGCAGATTGAGCCGGGCCCCGGCGCCGCCGACTGGCGCTAAATGTCGCCTTCTGTCGGTCCCGCGCGCGTTCTTTCATCATGGGTGGGCCGCGCGCGGAAAGCCCAGTCAGGCCTCGCGCACCGGAGCCAGCTGTCTGCAGGGGCGCCGGGAGCTGTCAGTCGCTGGCATGTGCCGGTTCCTCTCGCAAGGTTCTGGCCTGGCGGGGTGCTGACATGCCGGAGCGGAGCTTCTGCCACAAGGCGCTGAACGCTGCCGCCTTCGCTTCGGTGTGCCAGAGACAGCGATAGGGCCCCGCAACTGCCCCCCTCGTCTGGAAAGATCGCCTGGCCACGGGGGTCGCCTGGTTCCAGACTCACAGGCCAGGGACGCGATCAGCCATGGGATCTTTACTCAGGATCGAAACTGATGAAACCGAACAGCCGCCAGCGAAATTCAGCTGAACAGGGATATAGCGAGCAGCTCAAATTGTGTCCGCGAACGGGGTGTCGATGCGGGCCAGGCAGCCCCTGGCCCGACATCCCTTAAACCGCGCTCGAAATATTGCGGGCCAGCGCGCAAAAGGCCTCCAGCCCGATTTCCTCGGCGCGCGCGGTCGGCGCGATCCCAACCGATTCCAGCCGTGCCTCGACATCAGGCGCGAGCCCCTTCAGCGAGGAACGCAGCATCTTGCGGCGCTGATTGAAGGCCATGGCGGTGATCCGGTTCAGCACTTTGCCATCCGCCGGAAAGCGCGGCTCCTCGAGCCGGGTCAGATGCACCACCGCCGAATGCACTTTGGGCGCCGGGGTGAAGGCTTCCGGCGGCAGGGTCATGACGATCCTCGCGTCGGTCCGCCAGCCCGCCAACAGCGCGAGCCGCCCGTAATGGTCGCTGCCGGGCTTTGCCACGATCCGCTCGGCCACTTCTTTCTGAAACATCAGCGTCAGGCTCTGCCAGAAGGGCGGCCAGACCGGCGGCGACAGCCAGCGGACCAAAAGCTCGGT
This sequence comes from Pseudogemmobacter sp. TB195, assembly GCF_058313095.1. Taxonomy (NCBI): domain Bacteria; kingdom Pseudomonadati; phylum Pseudomonadota; class Alphaproteobacteria; order Rhodobacterales; family Paracoccaceae; genus Pseudogemmobacter; species Pseudogemmobacter sp. TB195. Next base: position 191,904 of record NZ_JBZEGG010000004.1, on the reverse strand, counting down.
GCCGATATTATAGGGCAGGTTGGCCGCGATCTTTACCGGAGCGGTCAGATGCGCCGCCACATCCAGCTCCAGCGCATCGCCATGCAGCACCGTCAGCCGCCCCGGATAGGCCGCCGCGATCTCGGCCAGCGCCGGCAATGCACGGGCGTCCTTTTCAACCGCCACCACATGGCGCGCGCCTTCGGCCAGCAGCCCGCGCGTGAGGCCCCCGGGCCCTGGCCCGATCTCAAGCACATCCGAGCCCTTCAGATCCCCCGCCGCACGGGCGATCTTTGAGGTGAGATTGAGATCGAGCAGGAAATTCTGCCCCAGCTGCTTTTTCGCGACCAGGTCATGGGCGCGGATCACCTCACGCAGTGGCGGCAGCCCGTCTATCGTCGCCAAAGCTCCGCTCCTGTCTTTCTCTTGATCCTGATATTCCGGGGAGGGCGGGGCCGACCCCGATTATGTGCCCCCCGGGCTTGCCCGTCAGCCCGATATCAGGGCCGGCGGATCAGCGCCGCATGGCGCAGTTCCTCGAGATAGTTCTCGGCCAGGCCATCGAGCTTCTGGTTCATCAGAACCTCTTTCACCCGCTCGCGGTTCGGGGGCGGATCCATGACCGGCTGCCGTTTGCACAGCATGATCAGCCGCCGCCAGCCATCGCCGCGCGGCTTTGTTACGAATTCCCCCTGATCCAACTTTGCAAGATCAAGCGCGATCTCGGGCGAGATTTCCGACAATGCCTGCGTGCGGATCGTCAGATTCTCGGCCGGCAAACCCTTCGCCAGGGCGTAAAGATCGTTGCAGACATCCGAGCCCGCGCTGACCCGCACCACCTCTTCCATCGAATCCGGGATCAGGAAATCGGCCCATTCCACCGTGACGCTGATCGGCGCAGCCTTTTCATCCGTCGCAATCGCGCGCAGCTGGAACAGAACCACTGCCCCCGGGACCGAGATGGGCGCCGAGGTCTTGCCCGGCGACAGCGCCAGCAGCTGCGAGGAAATCGCGGGCGGCAGGTTGGAAAGCTGCAGCCAGTCCGGCACGCGACCGCCGGTTGGCGCGGTGGGCGCCGCCGAATAGTTGCGCGCCGCCGCCGCGAAGGCGGCTTCGGACTTCACCTCGCGCGAGAGCCGCTCTGCCAGCGCCATCGCCTCGGCCTCACGGCCGGGCTCGGCCGGGATCACCAGCTCTGAGACCTGAACCTTCATCGCCCGTGGACGGGTCGCGGCTTCAAGGAACTTGTCGACATCGGCGTCGGAGGCCGGAACACGGCCGGCAAAACGATCCCGGACCACCTGGCGCCACAAGGCACCGGCCTGGACGAAATCTCGATAGGTTTCAGCCGAGACACCGGCTTTGGCCAGTTCCGCGATCAGCTGTTCGGCGGTCAGATTGGCGCGGGTGGCGAATTCTTCCATCCCCGCAGTCAGCTCTTCCGGCTTCAGCTTTACGCCAAGCCGTTTCGCCTCGCTCATCCGCAGCCGGTCGTCGATCAGCGATTTTACCGCTTCGGTTTCGGGATCGCCGGGCGCATTCAGGATCTGGAGGAAACGCGCGCGCTGCGTCACCTCATATTCGGTGATCACCTGCTCGTTCACATAGACCCGTGGCGCAAACAGGTTCTGCGCCAGCGCGGGCGGCGCGAAAATCACCGAGGCCGCCAGAGCCGCAGCAAAAGCCGCGCCCATGACCAGCGCCAGTCCTGATGTCGCATTGCGCAGCCTGTTGCGCGGGGTGTTCTCAGCTTTTACCATCTGTCCGACCGCCTGCCCGTAGTCTCTTGTCAGCTCGTAATCTCTGGCAAACCTGTGACGGACAGGGCCAATCGGGGCCCGCCGCCGCAGCTTTCCTCTTATCCCTGCCTGCCACTCCCGAAGCCGGGGCGCAAGCCCTGCCAGCCTGACCCGCCCTGGTCGGGCGGCGCCTTGCGCGGCGATCAGTAGCAGCGCCTTGAAGGGCCAGCCTTCTGGCCGCTGCCAAAGCCGATCAGATCGACAGAAAGGCCGAATGACGTGGTGGGGGTCACACTATCTGACGAGGTGAAACGGCGCGAGAGGGAAACATCCACCACAACGCATTCATTACGGAACTCCAGCCCGAGGCCCGCAATGGTGCCGCGGGTCTGGTTGAAATCATAGCGCCCTTCGGCCTTGGCCGCGAGGGCAGGGTTCACCCGCCAGACCGCATCAAAGGTCAGCTCGCGGGTCGGGTCGGGTCGGTTTTCCTCGATATCCGCGACCGCCCAGAGTGCGGAAGAGGACAGGGTCACTGTCTCATTCGCGGCGCTCAGCCGCAGCTCGGCTTTGCTGAGTTCAAGATCATTGTCAAAAACCGTGCGCCCGGTGGCAGAGAGGCCATTGGGAAGCCCCACGGTTGCCGCCAGCAGCCAGTCGGAATTCAGCCCGCCAAGGCCCGATCCGGGGCTGAAACTGTCGCTGTCATTGCGCCGGAACACCTTGCCCAGCGTGAAGCCTGCATTCCAGCCCGCCGGATCGTAGCGCGTCCAGGTCAGCCCGACATTGGCGCGGCTGGACTGTTCAATCGCATCCGCACCGGGAAAGCGGTCAAGCGCATAGATATTGCCCTCGTCAAACTCGACCAGCACCGAATCCTCATTGGGCAGGCCGGAGCGGTCCCGGGTCGCGCCGATCAGCTGAATCACCGGCTCGATCACATGCGTCGCACCTGAGGCGGTCGCTTTGACAAAAGGCCAGCGCAGCTCGAGCCCGGCTGCGGCATGGCCCCGGGTATAGCGGCCGGCAAAGACCGCATCCTGGCGCAGCCGGTAGGCATCAACCTGGGCCTCGCCCAGCAGCGTGGCAACGATACCCGGATCGCTGACAAAGCTGCGGCGCCAGTCGAACCGCGCGGAAAGCCGGCTTACGTCACGGCCATCGGCGATCCCGTCGGCTTTGGCCGGGTCAAGGCTGTCATAGGGACTGGACGAGGTGCGGTAATGTGAATGCCATTGCAGCCGGAAACCACCCAGCCCCCCGAGCGGCCCCAGCGAGAACCTCCGGTGGAAGGTCAGATCGGTCGCAAGCGCGGGCAGGGTGTCATTGTCCTCGTCATCCCGAAGCGACTGGAAGCTGACCATCCTGGCCGAGAAAAACCCGTTGCGGCGCACCCGGCTGATCTCGGCCCGGCTGTCGAGCCGGTCGGTATCGGAATAGCCGTAATCCAGCAGATAGGCATTGTCGGATGTGGTCTGGATATCAAAGGTCAGCCGGAAATCATCGGGCAGCTGAAAGCCGCCCCGGGCCCGGAACCAGCCGCGCGTCGTCTCTTCGGTCAGCTTGTCCTTCGTCACCGCGCCTTCAAGCTGGATCGCGCCGGTCCGGAAGGCCTGACGGTAGCGCAGTTCCAGCGTCTGACTGTCGCGGGTGGTGACATAGGGTGTGAGCGTCAGATCGCGGCTTTCGCCAAGCGCAATGAAATAGGGCAGTTTCAGCCCCGAGCCGAGGCTGGATGTGGTGCGCAGCCGGGGCGCAAGAAAGCCGGTCGCCCGTTCGCGCGTGGAATCGGGCAGGCGCAGACGCGGGATATAGGCCACCGGCATCCCGGCCACGCGGAACTGGGCGTTTTCAAAGAAGATCATCCGCTCTTCTGCGTCATGGATCACGCGTTTCGCCCGGATCTCCCACAAAGGCGTCGGATGGCTGGCGCAGACCTTGCAGCTTGAGGCGACCACATTCGACATTGCCGAATAGCGCCCGCCGATCCGCGCGATATTGCCCGCTGCGAGTTGCAGCTGATGGTCCAGCACGACGCGGGCGCTTTGCAAAAGCCCCTCATTCATATCGGCGGACAGTTCGGCCTGCGAGGCGAGGATCAGCATTTTGCCTTCGGCATCTGTCAGGCTCAGCGGCCCTTCGATGAAAAGCCTGTCGGTCGATTTGTCATAGATGACCCGCGTGGCCGAAAGCCGATAGCCGCCCTGCAGCACCTCGACCTTACCCGAGGCGACGAGACGGTTGTTCCCCTCGATTTCCAGCCGGTCAGAGATCAGCGTGGCGCGGTCATCCGTTGCCTGTGCCAGAAGTGGCGCCGTGGAGCATAAAAGCGAGACGGCCAGCGATGCGACGAGGCGGCGTATCCGCATATCAGCCGTCCTCCAGATGCAACAAAAGACCAAGCGCCAGCATCACCGCTGCAAGCGGCGGGCTCCACGCGGCCAGTGATACCGGAATCTGGCCACTGTCGCCAAGGGCCTGCGCGAAATTCCTGAGGAAGAAGAGCGCGAATCCGGCGAGGATGGCGTAAAGCACACGGATGCCGGTTTTGCCGGCGCGGGTGTGGCGCATGGTAAAGCCTGCGGCAACCAGAACCATTGCGGTCAGCAAAAGCGGCTGGGCCAGCTCCATCTGGAACCACAGACGATAGGCGCGGGCGGAAAAACCGGCTTGCTCCAGGTCTTTGATGTAAGTCGGCAATTGCCAGACCGGCACGGCCGAAGGCGTGCCGAAACTGTCGCGGATCCGTTCGGGCGTCAGGTCCGTGGGCAGGCGGGTGCCATCGGGCCAGGATTTGACCGACAGTTCGGGATTGTCGGCGTTCAGGTTCCAGACCCTGGCGCCGGAAAGGATCCAGGCGCCCTTGACCAGTTTCGCACTGGTGGTCTCGATCCGGGTGACCGGCAATCCCTCTTCGCCAAAGGTCAGGAAGGTCACGCGGGTCAGTTCGGTTCCGTCGAAATTGGCGCGTCCGGCCTGGATTACCGTCTGGCCATAGCTGCCACCCTGGCGCAGCCAGAGCCCGGCATCTGACACCGACAGGACCGAACTGCCATCCGCCGCATAGCGGGCCGAAAGATCATCATAGGCGCGCGAGGTGGCCGCCACCATCGGGTTCAGCACCGCGACTGCCATCAGTCCGATCAGCGTCGCCACCACCACCGGCGTCGCAAGAAACCGCAGCCCCGAACGCCCGGCCGCGCGCACCACCACCAGCTCGGAAGAGCGCGCCAGCGACAGGAACATCGCGATGGACCCCATCACGAAAATCAATGGCAGAATGCGGTACAGGGTTTCGGGCACATTCAGGATCGAGAGGTGGAACGCATCCCCAAGACCTGCACCCTTTCCCGAGAACTTGCGCAGCTGTTCGATCATGTCGATCAGCATCAGGATGCCGAAAAACACCAGAAACACCTGGCCCACGGTCATTGCAAAACGGCGCGCGATATAGAGGGAAAGCGTCATGCAACGCCCCCGGCTTCGGCCTGTGGCGCCCTGATGCAGCGCGGGCGCCCGGCATACCACAGCATCACCGTGGCCAGAATGATGCCGAGGACCGGCGCCGCATAGACCAGCGGCCAGCGGTTTTCAGACCGCAATGCCGCGCCCGAACCGGCGGTATTGACCAGTTGCAAGAGGATGATCAACAGCACCGCCAGCCCGATCTGTCGCCACAGCCCAAAGCGCGAATAGCCCCCGAGCATCAGCGCGGCAAAGCCCAGGAGCGGCGCCGCGATCCCAAGCAGCGAGGTCGCGATCCGGCCATGGCCTTCCTCCAGCAGCTTTGCCCGGCTTTCGCCGGTCTCGGCCTGAAGGTCTGGCCCGGCGATCAGCAGATCTGGCGTCGATACCTCGCGCAGGCTGCGCAGGCGGGTGGCTTTTGCGCCAACGATTCCCGCCATATCAAGGGTGAAATCGGAGAATCGCGTGACCGAGAGCCGCGCGCTTCCGTCCTGGGCGAGGTTCTGCGCCATCCCGTCCAGCATCACGAGACGCGGCCCTTCTTCGCCGCGCACGATCAGCGCCTGGCGGGCAGTATAGGTGACGCGCTCCCTCGGGTTGCGGTCATCGGCAAGAAAAATGTCATTCAGCTCGCCCAGCTGGCTGATTTCGCGGATGTAAAGTGTAACCCCGGCGGCGGGATGCATGAAACGCCCCTCATTGAGAAACCGCGCGGTGACGTTTTCCGAGATCTCGGCCGAGCGGGCGGTCAGCCGGGCCTGGCTTCTGGGGACAAGGAAATTCGTCAGGGCCATCTGCATCGCGAAAACACAGATCCCGAAGAAAAGTACCGGCCGCGCGAGGCGAAAGGCAGAGAAGCCGGTCGCCTGCATCACCACCAGCTCAGAATCCTGCATCAGCCGGTTCACCGCGTAAAGACAGGCGGCAAAGGCCGAGACCGGCAACACCAGGCGGATCACATTCGGCAGCGTCAGCAGCGAGAATTCGACAAAGACCAGCGCGGTCTGACCGTCGCCGATCAGCTGGTCAAAAAGCCCCACGGCGCGATTGACCCAATAGACCGCCACCAGCACAAGGCTGAAGAAGCCGAACAGGGCCAGAAGCTGGGAAAGCAGATAGCGGTCGAATTTCGACAAGTGGGATACCGGAAGTCGCAATCTGCGGCCACGCGGGCCGGCAGGGGGAGTGGCTGTTTCGGCGCCGACCCTAGCCGATATCGCGGCCAGGGAAAACTCATATCTGGTCAAGCGCGGTCTTGGGGGCTAGCTTTGGGCGAAAGCGCGGAAATGCCGGTCGCCGGCCCTTTGTTTTCGCGTTGAAATCATCTTGTTTTGCAGGGAAATCAACACCATGTCGCATCCTGTTCAGATCCGTTTTGAAGATTCCGATAAGGGGGATCTGACGGATCTTACCGGACGGATCGCCCTTTTCGCCGATGCCGCAGGCGCCTTGTCGCCCATGGCGCGCAAGCTGGACCGCGCCGCCAAAGGCGCGCTGACCCGCGCAGTCGGGTCTGAGGCATTCGGCAAGCTCAAACCGGGCGAAGCGCTGGAGCTGGCCTTTCCCGCCGGGCTTGCAGCCGATGCGGTGCAAATCCTGCGCCTGCCAAAGCGCACCGATGCGGACGCCGCGCGCAAAGCCGGTGCAAGCATTGGTGCGGCGCATCGCGACAAGGCGCTGACGGTTTTGGCCGAGACCCATCCGCGCGCGGCGGAAATCGCCTTTGGCCTCGCGCTGCGGGCCTATGAGTTCGAGATCTACCGCTCGGGCGACAAGAAGGATTATGGGCCGGTCTCGTTCTGTGTGGCGAAACCCGAAGAGGTCGCGGCCGAAGCCGCTCCCTATGCCGCGCTGGCAGAAGGCGTGTTCTTCACCCGCGATCTTATCAATGAGCCTGCGAATGTGCTGAACACCTATGAATTCGCCGCGCGGCTGGCTGCGATGGGGGAACTGGGCCTTGAGGTCGAGATCCTCGAGGAAGAAGAGCTGGAAAAGCTCGGCATGCGGGCGCTGCTGGGCGTTGGTCAGGGATCGGAAAGCCCGTCCAAGGTCGTGGTCATGCAATGGAAGGGCGGCGCAAAAGACGAGCCGCCACTGGCGCTTGTGGGCAAGGGCGTCTGCTTCGACACCGGCGGCATCAGCCTGAAACCTGCGGCCGGAATGGAAGACATGGTGATGGATATGGGCGGAGCCGCCACCGTCGCCGGGGTGATGCGGACGCTTGCGCTGCGCAAAGCAAAAACCAATGTGGTCGGGCTGGTGGGCCTTGTCGAGAACATGCCTGACGGCAAGGCACAAAGGCCCGGCGATGTGGTGCGCTCGATGAAGGGCGACACGATCGAGGTGATAAACACCGATGCCGAAGGCCGTCTCGTTCTGGCGGATGTCCTCTGGTACACGCAAGAGCGGTTTGCGCCGCGCGGGATGATCGATCTGGCGACCCTGACGGGCGCGGTGATCGTGGCGCTTGGCGACGAGAATACCGGGGTGTTTTCCAATGATGACACGCTGTGCAACGCCTTCCTGAAGGCAGCGGCGGGCGAGAATGAGGCCGCCTGGCGGCTGCCTCTGGGCCCGGTCTATGACCGGATGCTGAAAAGCCGTGTCGCGGATATGCGCAATTCCTGCGGGCGCGAGGCCGGCTCGATCACCGCCGCGCAGTTCCTGCAGCGCTTTGTGAAACCCGATACGCCCTGGATCCATCTGGACATCGCGGGCACCGCCTGGGCGAAATCGGGGACAGAGTTCAGCCCGAAAGGCGCAACCGGCTGGGGTGTCAGGGCGCTGAACCGGCTGATCCAGGACCGGTTCGAGGGCTGAGCCGCCCATGGGCGCGGTTAAATTCTACCATCTGACGGCGCGCAGTCTTGCCGAGGCTGCGCGCCCGATCCTGACCCAGGCTCTGGGTCAGGGCTGGAATGTGATGCTGCGCGGCCCGGATCCTGCGCTGCTGGAGCGGCTGGATATGCAGCTCTGGCTGGAGCCGAGGGACGGGTTCCTGCCGCATGGGCTTGCGGGGGGCGATCATGATGCCCTCCAGCCGGTTCTGCTGGGCACGGGGGCTGCGGTCAATGGCGCGAAGGCGGTGATGCTTTTGGCGGGATCGCCGGTCGATCCGGGCGAGGCGGCTCTGATGGAGCGGGTCTGGCTTTTGTTCGAGGGCGCCGATGAGCGGCAGATGCAGGCGGCGCGTGCCGAATGGAAAGCGGTGGTCGCGGCCGGGCTGGTGGCGGAATACTGGTCGGATGCCGCGGGGCGGTGGGAAATGAAAACCTCGACCGGCGGGGCGTCTGGCTGACGGTGAACGCCTATGGCGGAAAGTGGTCAGGAGGAAGCTCGCAGGGCTTCAGCGCGTCAGGATCATGCGGTCGCCTTCGATGCGGATCGAGAAGCGGCGCAGGTAATCCATGCCGAGGAGCGAGCCGTCCATGTCACCCTCATTCACCCAGGCGTCCATGGAGCGGTCAGTGAAGGGGCCGAAATCGATTTCATCAAGCGTGACACGGGCCGTGCGCACGATACCATTGGCGGTGGAGGCCTCGCCGAAGTAGCGCAGCTCTTCAGGGTGGAAGCCCAGCCGCTCCGCATCACGGCGTGAAATCACCATATTGGTGGCGCCGGTATCCACCATGAAGAAGACCTCGGTGCCGTTGAGGTCAAGGGCAGCGTAGAAATGGCCGTCAGCGGCGCGGCGCAGCACCATCTCACCGGCTTCACTGGCCATCTGGCGCGGGCGGTTCTCGCCCTGGATATCCTTCCAGAGCCCGTAGCCAGCGGCAAGGCCCACGAAGATCAGCCCCCAGGCGGCGAAGGTGCGCAAGGCCGCGCCGAAGCGGCCGCGATATTCGACGAGGATCCAGCCCCCAAGCGCCGCCACCAGCAGGCTGAGATAGATGACGCGAGGCCAGAGCTCTGAATCCATTTGGGTCTCCTTTGCGCTGACTATGGCGCAAAGGCGGGCGGGCTGGAAGGGCGTCAGCCGGTGATCAGCCCGGTCTGGCGCACCCCGTCGATCACGAACTGGACAGAAAGCGCGGCGAGCAGCATGCCCAGAAGCCGGGTGATCACCACGGTGCCGGTGCGGCCCAGCAGGCGCTCCAGCAGCGGCGAGGCGAGGAAGAAGAGGAAGGTCACCAGCATGATCGCCGCGAGGAGGAGGAGGACGGCGAGTTTGGCGCTCCAGGCGTCACCCGCCTGGCCCATCAGGAGGATCATGGTGGCGATGGCGCCCGGGCCGGCGATCAGCGGTGTCGCGAGCGGGAAGACCGAGGGGTCGTGATCGGGATCGGGCTGCTGGCCCTCGCGCCGCTGGGTGCGGCGTTCGAACAGCATGTCGAGGGCGGTGAGGAACAAAAGGATGCCGCCGGCGATGCGGAAGGCCGGCATCGAAATTCCGATGAAGTTCAGGATCACTTCGCCGAAGAGACCGAAGATCAGCAAAAGGGCGGCAGCGATCAGGCAGGCGCGGCGTGCCATGGCGCGACGATGGCCTGGGTCCATGCCTTGCGTCAGGGCGATGAACAGCGGCACGAGACCCGGAGGGTCGATCACCACGAAAAGCGTGGCAAAGGCGGTGATCAGAAAAGCGCTGTCCATGGCTGACTGTCGGGGGCGAAACCCGGTTCCGTCAACCGGGTTTCACCGCCCCCCGTGACAGAAATGCAAAAGGGGAAGGCGCGTGGCCTTCCCCTTTTGTGGTAAGTTCCGGCTCGGCTTACTTGCCGAGAGTAACGAAGCGATGCGCGTCTTCGATGAAGGCCTTGTCAAGGAAAGGCGCTTCATTCGAGCCGAAGGGCATTTGCGCCTGGAGTTTCCAGCTGGCGGGCAGGTTGAACCCGGCGGTCAGCGCGGCATCGGCGATCGGCGAATAGTGCTGCAGGCTGGCGCCGATGCCTTCTTCGGCAAGCGCGGTCCAGACGGCAAGCTGCGCCATGCCCGCGGAATGCAGCGAGAAGCCCGGGAAAGCATCGGCATAAAGCGGGAAGTTTTCCTGCAGGCCTTTGATCGTGTCCTGGTCTTCATAGAACAGAACAGTGCCAAGGCCGGCAGCGAAGGATTTCAGCTTGGCTTCGGTCGAGGCGAAAGCCTCGGCCGGAACGATCTTGCGCAGTTCGGCATCGATCAGCGACCAGACTTTCTCGCTGTCGGCACCGAACAGGATCACAGCGCGCGAGCTTTGCGAGTTAAAGGACGAGGGGGCCTGGCGGATCGCCTCTTTGATCAGCGCTTCGATCTGATCTTTCGACAGGGTCACATTGCGGCCAAGCGCATATTGGGTGCGGCGCTTGGTCAGGGCTTCGATGGTCTTCGACATTTTCAGGTGCCTATCTGGATGCCGCAATGCGGCGTTTGCGTTGGCACCTATCAACTCCCGCACCGGGAGAATTTCAAGACGGGTTGACTGTGCAGAGATGAACAGTTCGGGTTCATCTCTGCGGCCATTATGGATTGGCTTTCTCCAGCGCCTCCTGGGCGTTGATCCAGAGGGATTCGGCCCGGTCCAGCGCCTCCATTACCTCGGCATATTTCCGGTTCCAGACCCCCAGATCGCCCTTGCGGTCATCTTCGTAAAGCGCCGGATCCGCGAGTTTCACCGCCAGTTTCGAACGCATATCCTCGATCTTGGCGACGCGTTCCTCGCATTTCCGAAGCTCGGCCTTCAGCGCGGTCACTTCCTCGCGGCTGGCCTTTTTCACCACAGGCGCGGCTTTCGCGGGTTTGCTCGCCTCATCCGGGGTCAGAAGCAGACGGCGGTAATCTTCGAGATCGCCATTATAGGGCTCGACCGCGCCGCCTTTCACCAGCCAGAGCCGGTCGGCCACGAGCGACAGCAAATGCATATCGTGGCTGACCAGGATCACCGCGCCGGAATATTCGGTCAGCGCCTCCACGAGCGCCTCGCGGCTTTCGATATCGAGGTGGTTTGTGGGCTCGTCGAGGATCAGCATATGCGGCGCGTCGATGGTCGCAAGCAGCAGCGAGAGCCGCGCTTTTTGCCCGCCCGAAAGCCGCCCCACGGCGGTTTCCGCCTGATCGGCGCCAAGGCCAAAGCCCGCAAGCCGCGCGCGCAGTTTCGCCTGATGCTCGGACGGGCGCAGGCGCTGGATATGCTGCAGCGGCGTCTCGTCGATATAAAGCTCATCGACCTGGTGCTGCGCGAAATAGCCGATGCGCAGCTTTGAGGACCGGGTGACGCTGCCACCCGACTCCTTCAGCTTGCCGGCAAGCAGCTTTGACAGCGTCGATTTGCCCTCGCCATTGCGGCCCAGAAGCGCGATCCGGTCGTCCTGGTCGATCCGGAGCGAGAGTTTTTTCAGAACCGGCGGCCCGTCATAGCCCACGCTCGCGCCATCCAGCGTCAGGATCGGCGGCGAGAGCTCTTCCGGTGCGGGGAAGGTGAAAACCACCCGCGCCGCATCTTCGGGCGCGGTGATCGAGGTCATTTTCTCGAGCATTTTCACGCGGCTCTGGGCTTGCGTCGCTTTCGAGGCCTTGGCCTTGAAACGGTCAACGAAGCTTTGCAGATGGGCGCGGCGGGCCTCTTGCTTTTTGGCTTCGGCGGCCTGGAGGGCGCGGCGCTCGGCCATCTGGCGGGCGAACTGGTCATAGCCGCCCTGCCAATAGGTGAGTTTCCTGTTGTCGAGATGCAGGATGCCCTGCACCGCACGGTTCAGCAGGCCGCGATCATGGGAGATAATGATGACGGTATGGGGGTATTTCTGGAGGTAGGCCTCCAGCCAGAGCGCGCCTTCGAGGTCGAGATAGTTGGTCGGCTCGTCAAGGAGCAAAAGGTCCGGCTGCGCGAAAAGGACCCCGGCCAGCGCGACCCGCATCCGCCAGCCGCCGGAAAAAGCCGAACAGGGCATGAGCTGCTGGTCTGCATCAAAGCCAAGACCTTTGAGGATCGAAGAGGCGCGGCCCTCGGCCGACCAGGCGTCGATGTCACTCAGGCGCGACTGGATCTCGGCAATCCGGGCCGGGTCGGTTGCGGTCCCGGATTCCAGGATCAGGCTGGCGCGCTCAGTATCGGCGGCGAGCACCGTGTCGAGAAGCGAGGTCTCCGACGAGGGCACCTCCTGCGCGACGCCACCGATCTTCGCGCGGCTGGGCAGCGAAATTTCGCCGCCCTCCAGCGCCAGCTGGCCCCGGATCAACCGGAAGAGCGTGGTCTTGCCGGCGCCGTTGCGCCCGACAAGGCCGACCTTATGGCCGGTGGGAATGGTGGCCGAGGCCCCTTCAAACAGGGGGCGGCCTTCGACGGAATAGGTGATGTCAGAGATGCGCAACATGGCGCCCGCCTTGCCAGCGCCCGCGCCTCAGGTCAACCGGGATCAGGAGGGGATCGGCAGGGAACCCGCGCTTTTGGCCAAAGCCGCTGCGCGGCCCCGGTCCAAATGGCGCGGGCGGGGGCAGGCCTGCTGGCGCAGGCCTGCGGCCGGCATGGGGGGGCAGGCGGCACCGCGCCGGCCCGGCCGCCAGGTCAAAGGCCTGGTCAGAAGCCGCGCGAGAGGGCTGCGACACCTGTTCGGGCGATTTCTTTCAGGCCAAGCGGCCGCATCAGATCTGCAAAAGCGTCGATCTTGTCCGGAGTGCCCGTCAGCTCGAAGATAAAGCTTTCGAGGCTGGTATCGACCACTTTGGCGCGGAAAATCTCAGCCAGCCGCAGGGCCTCGATTCGCTGGTCGCCCTTGCCCACCACCTTGAACAGTGCGAGCTCGCGCTGAACGCTCGGCCCTTCGGCGGTCAGATCATGCACGGCATGCACCGGCACCATGCGCGACAGCTGTGCCTCGATCTGGTCAATCACCGCCGGGGTCCCGCGCGTCACAACAGTGATCCGCGAGCGATGCCCGGTATGGTCGACCTCGGCCACCGTAAGGCTGTCGATATTATAGCCCCGGCCCGAAAACAGCCCGATGACGCGCGCCAGCACGCCCGGCTCATTCTCGACAATCACCGCCAGCGTATGGCTCGCCTCTACCTCGCTGTGATGATCGCGCAGGTCATAGGCGGAATGGCTCGTCGAGCCCTTTTTGATCTTAAGCGCAGACATCTGCTGCCCTTTCATCTGTCTTTAAATATCCCGGGGGTCCGGGGGCAGGGCCCCCGGCACGGCATCACACCAAAACAGCGCCCGATTTGAACGCATCCGCATCGGCCGAAAGCAGCATCTCGTTATGCGGCCTGCCCGAGGGAATCATCGGGAAGCAGTTTTCATGCTTCTCGACGCGGCAATCAAAGATCACCGGCCCGTCATAACGGATCATCTCCAGGATCGCGTCATCGAGATCCTTCGGATCGTCGACCCGCAACCCTTTGCAGCCGAAGGCTTCCGCCAGTTTCACGAAATCGGGCAGGCTTTCCGACCAGGAATGCGAATAGCGCTCGCCATGCAACAGCTCCTGCCACTGGCGCACCATACCAAGCCGCTCATTGTTCAGGATGAACTGTTTGACCGGAGCGCGGAACTGCATCGCCGTCCCCATCTCCTGCATATTCATCAGCCAGGAGGCCTCACCCGCCACGTTGATCACCAGCGCCTCGGGATGCGCGACCTGCACCCCGATCGAGGCCGGAATGCCATAGCCCATGGTCCCGAGGCCGCCAGAGGTCATCCAGCGGTTCGGCTCGTCAAAGCCGAGGAACTGCGCCGCCCACATCTGATGCTGGCCGACTTCGGTGGTGATGTAGCGATCCATGCCCTTGGTCAGCGCTTCGAGCCGCTCCAGCGCATATTGCGGTTTGATCGTGCTCGAAGACGGCGTGTAGGAAAGGCAATTGACCGCCCGCCATTCATTGAGCTGACCCCACCATTTCGCGAGCCCCTCTTTATTGACGCGGCGCCCGCGCGCCTTCCAGATCTTCAGCGCATCTTCCAGGATATGGCCGACATCGCCCAGGATCGGCACATCGACCCGGATCACCTTATTGATGGATGACGGATCAATATCGATATGCACTTTCTTCGATTTCGGCGAGAAATCGGCGACGCGGCCGGTGATGCGGTCATCGAAACGGGCGCCGACATTGATCATCAGATCGCAGCCATGCATCGCCAGATTGGCCTCATAAAGCCCGTGCATCCCCAGCATCCCAAGCCAGGCCTTGCCGCTGGCCGGATAGGCGCCAAGCCCCATCAGCGTCGACGTGATCGGGAAACCGGTCGCCTCGACAAACTCACACAAGAGCTGGCTCGCGCCCTTGCCGGAATTGATCACGCCGCCGCCGGTATAGAACAAAGGCCGCTCGGCGGTCTCCATCAGTTCCACCATCCGGGTGATGGCGTCGATATCGCCCTTCACCCGCGGCTGGTAATGCGAGACCTTTGCTTTCTCCGGCGCGGTATAGGGGCCGGTGGCAAATTGCACATCCTTGGGGATGTCGACGAGCACCGGGCCCGGACGGCCCGATTTCGCGACATGGAAAGCCTGGTGGATCGTATCCGAGAGCTTCTCGGTCTCTTTCACCAGCCAGTTCATTTTGGTGCAGGGGCGAGTGATGCCAACGGTGTCAGCCTCCTGGAACCCATCGGTCCCGATCATGAAGGTCGGCACCTGGCCCGAGAGGACGAGGATCGGGATCGAATCCATCAGCGCATCGGTCAGCCCGGTCACGGCATTGGTTGCACCCGGCCCCGAGGTCACCAGCGCCACCCCCACCTTGCCGGTCGAACGCGCATAGCCTTCGGCCATATGGACTGCGCCCTGTTCGTGACGGACAAGAATATGGCGGATGTCGTTTTGCTGGAAAATCTCGTCATAGATCGGCAGGACTGCGCCGCCGGGATAGCCAAACACCACCTCGACGCCCTGATCCTTCAGAGCCTGCACCACCATCTTCGCGCCGGTCATCACCTTTGCCGTCATCGCTGCACCGTCATCCTCTCGCCAGCTCCTGCCAGCCGTTCCAAAACAAAAAGCCCCCGAGGGTTAATCCGGGGGCGCATGGGAGACCATTATGGCAACCGTTACCGGCCCATGCGCCTGTCCCTTACGACGACAATAATCCTGCCCATACGCATCTCCTCAGCGCAGCGAACTGTGAAAGCCCGCGCGACTGACGGGACCCTAAGGCAAGCTGCTGAGGGGCGTCAACCGTAAATCTGCACCGAATCTGTCCGGGATGGGGCGAAAATCGCAACAATATTTCGACCGCTGGTCGCGGAGGGCAATTTTCGTGTTTTCGTGCCCCGAATCTGTTGCAGCGCTGGCTTGTGGCTGAGGAGGGAGCGCGCCGCGCCGCCTGATTTTCCTTCAGGGTGAACCCGTACTCACAACGGATAATCGCAACAGGGCACGGAGGCGGACGGGCGGGTGCAGGCTTCATCCTGGCACTAATTGTCCCGACGGCGGCAAGCAGGACCAGCGGCAGGTGCGTAATCTTTTCAGGAGCCACGCGCCTCCGGCAGACTGATCTTTGCGACCTGTTCGGCGATCGGATCGACCGAGAGCGGATGAAGCTCGGCCCGGTGATCGGCGGGCGAGCCCAGATCGGTCCATTGCCCGCCCTTGAAAATCTCCAGCGCGTCAAAGCTGGCCTTATACCCCATCTTGCGGCTGCCTGGCACCCAATAGCCAAGATAGACATAGGGCAGCCCGGCCTCGCGCGCGATCTCGACATGATCAAGGATGATATAGCTGCCCAGCGAGCGCGCGTTCATCGCAGGGTCGTAAAAGGAATAGACCATCGAAAGCCCGTCATCGAACACATCGGTCAGACAGACCGCCGCGAGCCGGCTGTCCTGGTCTGAACCATAGCGGTCTGATCCATAGCGGTCCGACCCGCCAGGATCCGCGCCGTCCACGGGACGGGTATATTCGATCACCCGCGACCGGATCGGAGTTTCCTCGATCATGGCAGCGAATTCGAAAATATCCATATCCGCCATACCCCCATCGGCATGACGGGTGTCGAGATAGCGGCGGAACAGCTGGAACTGGTCTTCCGTCGCCCAGGGGCTGGTTGCGTTGCGGGTCAGATCCTCGTTCTTTTTCAAAACCCGCTTCTGGGTGCGCGAGGGCTTGAAATCCGCAACCCGGATCCGCGCCGAGAGACAGGCCGAACATTCCGCGCAGGACGGGCGGTAAAGCACATTCTGGCTGCGCCGGAAGCCCTGTTTCGACAGCGCATCATTCAGCTTTTGCGCATGCTCGCCCTGCAATGCGGTGAACAGCTTTCGCTCCATCCGCCCGTCGAGATAGGGGCAGGGCTGGGGTGCTGTCACATAGAATTGTGGGGCGATGGGAAGGGTATGGCGCATCGGGCTGTCGGGGGTGTTACAGGTCTCTGTCGGTTGGCGTGTCTTAAGTCCGGGCGCGGGAAGGGCGCCCTTTCGCAGGATGGTCTTTGGGACGCGGGCAATATTTTCAGGCAGGCCTGGCGGATCGGGCATAAACCCGGAGAGAGCCGGCGGTGGTCAGGCGAGACCCTAGCAAGGGCAATCCCATCCGACAACAGTGCAATTTCGGCAAAGTCACGCTCCGGCCACTGGCCGGAGCGCTTGTGTTTTCCTGTCTGTCAGGTGGTGGAAATCCTTCGCCGGGCACCTCTCAGCTGGTATGCCTCGCCGGCTGCGGCTTTGAGACAGGCGACATCAGGGGCGCAGTGCCTCAGTATTCGCCCCGGCGGGGCGCTTCGCCGGTTTCCGGCCGGGTTTCAGCGCCGGTTTCAGGCCGGGCGGCGGCGGCATCAGAGACGCCCCGGGCGCGTTCTTCCATGAAATGGTCGAATTCCTGCTTGTCGCGGGCATCGCGCAGGCGTTGGAGGAAGGATTCAAATGCGCCCTGTTCGTCTTCCAGACGGCGCAGGGTCTCATCTCGGTAAGAGTCGAAGGCCGCGTTGCCGGTGGCGCGGAACGGCGCGTGGCGGTCAAAGCCCTGGCGGCCAAAGCCATTACGGGCGCTACGGTCATGTCTGCGGTTGCTGCAGGCGAATCCGAACATCTGTTTTCCCCAGATCATCCAGGCCAGAATTGCGAGGCCAAGTGGAACGAAAATCACGAACCCCGCCACCATGGCGGCAATCCAGGCCCATTTGCCACGGGCATCAAGCCAGGCCTCAGCCTGGCGAAGCCGGTCGGTAAACCCGCGAAAGGCCATCATGCCCGTGCGGGAACCAGCTGTGCTGTTCATCTCAAGGTCACTCCCTGTTCAGATGTAAATGTCGTTCACATGGATAATTTGCGGCTGGCTCCCGGTTCTTTCAAGGGGGATGTGAATGATATTTACATGACCGGAGCCGCGCCGCCCGGCGGTTCAGCGGCTTTCCGCCTGGGCCAGCCGTGACACCTCAGGCAGGCCGGGCGTGTCCTGCTGGCCGGAAAGGTGGAATTCTTTGCCAAAGCCGCGCCGCCCGCGATCAGGGGAATTGACCCCCCCGTCACCGCGCCGCATTTTGCGCTCATGTCAGATCACGCCTTTGCCGCCCGCGTCACCCGCCAGCCCATCGCCTTCGATCCCGCAGCTGGGGCGGGGGCCATGGCTGAATTTGCCGATCTCGGGCCACTGATGGCGGGGTTGATCGGGGGCATAGCGGGCTGTTCGCCCTATCTCGGCGGCTTGCTGGAACGCGAGCCCGTCTGGATCCGCCAGGCGCTCGCGGGCGCGCCGGAACATGCGCTCGCCTCGCTGCTGGCCGAGCCGCGCGAGGCCGGGCTTGATACTCTGGGTGCGGCGCTGCGCCAGGCCAAGCGGCGTGCGGCGCTCCTGACGGCGCTGTGCGATCTGGGCGGGGTCTGGCAGCTGAATGAAGTGACCGGCGCGCTCACCGCGCTTGCCGATCTCGCGGTCGATCTCAGTGTCAAATGGCTTGTGGCTGAGGAAATCCGCCGCGGCAAACTGCCGGGTGCTGACCCGCAGGATGCGGAGACCGCGGGTGGCATGACCGTGCTTGCCATGGGCAAGATGGGCGCGGGAGAGCTGAACTACTCCTCGGATATCGACCTCATCTGCCTTTTCGACCAGGAGCGTTATGGCGAGGACCAGGCCGAGGCCCGCGCCAGTTTTATTCGCGTGACCAAGAAAATGACGGCGATCCTCTCGGACGTGACCTCCGAGGGCTATGTTTTCCGCACCGATCTGCGGCTCCGGCCCGATGCCTCGGTGATGCCTGTCTGCCTCTCGATGGGGGCGGCCTATAATTACTATGAGGCGGAGGGGCGCACCTGGGAACGTGCGGCCTATATCAAAGCCCGCCCCTGTGGCGGCGATCTGGAGGCCGGGCGGCGCTTTTTGCAGTCGTTGACGCCCTTTGTCTGGCGCAAACATCTCGACTATGCCGCGATACAGGACGCGCATGACATGCGGCTGAGGATCCGCGAACATCGCGGGCTGAACGGGCTGCTGACGGTCGAGAACCACAATATCAAGCTCGGCCTTGGCGGCATCCGCGAGATCGAGTTTTTCACCCAGACCCGCCAGCTGATCGCTGGTGGCCGCGACCCGGATCTGCGTGATCCGACCACCGAAGGCGGTCTTGCCGCGCTGGCAGAAAAGGGCTGGATCCCCGGCGATGTGGCCACTGAGCTGACCACGCTTTACCGCGCGCATCGCGAGCTGGAGCACCGGCTCCAGATGGTCGGCGACGCTCAGACCCAGACCATGCCGCCGACTGCAGAGGGCGTCGCGCGGATCGCCGCCTTCATGGGCGAAGCCGAGGACCAGTTCCGCGAGGGGCTGATCACGCGGCTGAAGCGCACCGATGATCTGACCGAGGGCTTCTTTGCCCCTGATGCGCCCGCAGAGGAAGCGCCGCAGCTCTCCGATCACGCCCGTTCGATCGTCGGGGGCTGGCAGCATTACCCCTGTCTGCGCTCGGATCGCGCCCAGACCATTTTCCGCCGCCTCCGCCCGCAATTCCTGAAATCGCTGGCCGCAGCCGCCAATCCGGATGAGGCGCTGGTGGCACTTGACGGGTTTCTGGCGGGCCTGCCCTCGGGCGTGCAGATCTTCTCATTGTTCGAGGCCAATCCGCAGCTGGTGGCCCTGATCATCGACATTGCCGGCACCGCGCCGGAGCTTGCCCGTTATCTCTCACGCAATGCGGCGGTTCTTGATGCGGTGATCGGGGGGGCGTTCTTCGAGCCCTGGCCCGGCGCGCGCGGCCTGACGGCGGCGCTGTCGCAGCGGCTTGGGGACCTTGCCGATTACGAACGTCAGCTCGACGAGGCGCGGCGCTGGATGAAGGAATGGCATTTCCGCATCGGTGTCCATCACCTGCGCGGGCTGATCGACAGTTTCGAGGCCGGCAAGCAATATTCCGATCTGGCCGAGGCGGTGGTTGCCGCGCTCTGGCCCCGGGTC
The DNA here is from genome assembly GCF_058313095.1 of Pseudogemmobacter sp. TB195. NCBI lineage: Bacteria > Pseudomonadati > Pseudomonadota > Alphaproteobacteria > Rhodobacterales > Paracoccaceae > Pseudogemmobacter > Pseudogemmobacter sp. TB195. Next base: position 172,421 of record NZ_JBZEGG010000004.1, on the reverse strand, counting down.
CTGGCTGAATTCGCGGCCAAGCATGGTGAGCCGCCGGGCCGGGGCGCGGTGCTGCTGGGCATGGGAAGCCTTGGGGCAGGGCGGCTCAATGCCTGTTCTGATCTCGACCTGATCCTGATCTATGATGCCTTCGCAGACGGGGTCGAGGCTGAACATTCTGAGGGCCGCCGCCCGCTGCCGGTGCGCACCTATTACGCGCGCCTGACCCAGGCGATGGTGACAGCACTGTCGGCCCAGACGGCGGGAGGCAGGCTCTACGAGGTTGATGTGCGGCTGCGCCCTTCGGGGCGCCAGGGGCCGGTTGCGACCTCGCTGACAGGCTGGCGCGATTATCAGATGACCGAGGCCTGGACCTGGGAACATCTCGCGCTGACGCGGGCGCGGGTGCTGGCCGGCGATCCGACGCTTGCCGTCGCAGTCGAAGAGGCCCGTCGCGAGGTGATCGCGGTGAAAGGCGCAGGCGGAAATGTGGTCGCCGATGTCGCGGCGATGCGGGCGCGGTTGCAGGAGGCCAAGCCCGCGCGCGGGGAATGGGAAACCAAGAACGGCCCCGGCCGGCTCATGGATATCGAGCTTGTCGCCGAAATGGCGGCGCTGATCACCGCGAACCCGGCCCGAACGATCGAGCGCCAGCTTGCCGGCGCGAAACAGGTGTTTGAGAAGTCCGATCAGGAAGGCCTTGCAAAGGCCTGGCGCTTCCTCTGGTCGCTCCATTGTGCGGCGCGGCTCCTGAGCGAAGGGCCACTTGATCCGGCCATGATCGGCGAAGGGGGGCGCGCGTTTTTGCTGCGCGAGACCGGGGAAAGCGACATGGAGACGCTTCTGGCACAGCTTCGGTCGGTGGTGGTGCTTGCAGGCGGCGTCTGCGCGCGGCAATTTGCGGCAAAACAGAACGGATAAGGCGATGGGGAGGCTGGCTGTGCGGCTGGAAGAGGCAGATCCGAAAGGACTGGTCCGGGAGAGCTACCGGATCGAAGGGATTTCGCCTGGCGAATGCCGGTCGATCTTCATGGACTGGGCGCTGAGTGTCGCGGATAATCGCAAGATCCCCGATGCGCTGCGCACCCTGATCGCGGAATACAGCGCCACCGCGCCGGATCATCCGATGAACGAGGTGCTGACCGCGGGGCTGATGCCCGCCGCAGAGCCAAAGCGCCGCGGCGGTCGTCTGGGAAGGTCAGCCTGAGAGGTCAGCGGCGGGCAAGGCCCCTGGCCTCAGCGGCCAGCCGGGTGACCTCGCTCCAGCTGCCGGCCGCAAGCGCGTCTTTCGGCGCCACCCAGCTGCCGCCCACGCAAAGCACATTCGGCAGGCCGAGATAATCACCGGCGTTTTTCAGGCTGATGCCACCGGTTGGGCAAAACCGCACCTGGGGCAGTGGCGAGGAGAGCGCCTTAAGAAACCCGGCACCGCCGGCCTGTTCGGCGGGAAAGAACTTCTGCACCGTATAGCCGCGCTCAAGCAAAGCCATGGCCTCCGAGGCCGAAGCCGCCCCCGGCAGCAGTGGCAGCCCCTCATCCTCGCAGGCCTCGATCAGCGCCTGGGTGGCACCGGGCGAAACCCCGAATTTCGCGCCGGCGGCCTTCGCCGCCTTCACATCCGCGCGGGTCAGGAGCGTCCCCGCCCCGACCACACCTCCCTCGACCTCGGCCATGGCGCGGATCACCTCCAGCGCAGCCTTCGTGCGCAGGGTCACCTCAAGCGCGGGCAGGCCACCTGCGACCAGGGCTTTCGCCAGCGGCGCGGCCTGGGTCACATCTTCTACGATCAGAACCGGTACAACCGGTGCCAGCCGGCAGATCTGTTCAGCGGCAATGGATTGCTCTGCGGGGGTCATGTCTCTTCCTCGGACAGGGATCTGCCAGCGGCAGCGTTAAGTTTTATCAAGGGGAAAACAGCATCTTCCTCTTGACCTGAGTTTTCCCGCCAGAGACCTCCGGCAGATGTCAGGCGTCGCGGCGGCGGATCAGACCACCACTGCTGCGCCATGTTCCGCATTGCCGACCGAGCGGCGGAACATCTCGAAAAGCTCGCGTCCGGTGCCATAACCGTTGGCGCTCAGATCGGCCACGACCGGGGCACGGGTCGCGAAATCGGGGGCGAGGCAGGTCAGCTCCCCCTTCGCTGCATCAAGGCGCAACAGATCACCATCCTGCAACCGCGCGAGCGGGCCGCCACAGGCAGCTTCGGGTGAGACATGGATTGCAGCCGGCACCTTGCCACTGGCACCCGACATGCGGCCATCGGTCACCAGCGCCACTTTCAGCCCGCGATCCTGCAACACGGTCAGCACCGGCGTCAGCGAATGCAGCTCGGGCATTCCATTGGCCTGCGGCCCCTGGAAGCGCAGCACCACGATCATATCGCTGGTGAACTCTCCGCGTTTGAAGGCCGCTTTGACGCTTTCCTGGTCATGGAACACCCGGGCAGGGGCTTCGATCACATGGCGCTCGGGCGCCACGGCGGAGATCTTGATCACCGCGCGACCGAGATTGCCCTCCAGCTGCCGCAACCCGCCGGTCTGGGCAAAGGGCTCGGCAGCCGGACGCAGGATCCTGTCATTCAGTGTTTTTGCCGGGCCTTCGCGATAGCGGAAGGTGCCCTCATGCAATTCGGGCTCGCGCGTGTAATGTGTCAGCCCGTCGCCCGCGACCGTCTTCACATCCTCATGCAAAAGCCCCGCGCCCAGCAGATCGCGGATCAGGAACTGCAAGCCTCCCGCCGCGTGGAAATGGTTCACATCCGCCAGCCCGTTCGGATAGACCCGTGCCATCAGCGGCACGGCCCCCGACAGATCGTCAAAGTCCTCAAGGTCGAGCAGCACGCCCGAGGCCCTGGCCATAGCGGGCAGATGCAGCACGAGATTGGTCGAGCCACCTGTGGCCATCAGTCCGACAATCCCGTTCACATAGGCGCGCTCATCAAGGATCTCGCCCGCCGGGCGGAAATCATTGCCCAAAGCGGTGATCGCCACCGCGCGCGCCACAGCCGCCTCGGTCAGCGCCTCGCGCAAAGGCGTGCCCGGGTTGACGAAAGTGGCGCCGGGGAGGTGGAGTCCCATCACCTCCATCAGCATCTGATTGGTATTGGCGGTGCCGTAAAAGGTGCAGGTGCCCGGCCCGTGATAGGAGGCCATCTCGGCCGCCATCAGTTCCTCGCGCGTGGCCTTGCCCTCGGCGAAGGCGGCACGGACCCTGGCTTTCTCGTCATTGCCGATGCCGCTGGTCATCGGGCCTGCGGGGATGAAAATCGACGGGATATGGCCAAAAGTGGCGGCGGCCATGATCAGCCCCGGCACGATCTTGTCGCAAACCCCGAGCCACAGCGCCGAGTCGTAACAGTCATGGCTGAGTGAGACGCCGGCCGCCAGCGCGATCACATCACGCGAAAACAGCGACATCTCCATCCCCGGCTGACCTTGGGTCACGCCGTCACACATCGCGGGTACACCGCCTGCGACCTGGGCAGTGGCCCCGAGCCTGCGCGCGGTCTCGCGGATGATCTTCGGGTAATCCTCATAGGGCTGATGCGCTGAGAGCATGTCGTTGTAAGCCGTGATCACCCCGATATTCGGCGCCCGGCCAAGCGCGAGATCCGCCTTGTCGGGGCCCATCGCCGCATAGGCATGGGCCTGGTTGGAACAGCTCAGATGCGCGCGCACCGGGCCTTTGGCAACCGCCGCCGCCATCCGCGCCAGATAGGCGGAGCGCGAGTGCTCTGACCGCCTGCGGATCCGGTCGGTGACGCGGGCAATGATCGGGTTCAGGTCTGGCCTCGGTGTCATGATGGTCTCTCGGTCCTGGCTTTGGGGATCTCCGCTGCGGGTGTCAGAGGGCCGCATATTGGAGAAGCTGGGGCGGAAATCGGGTCGGCAGGGGGTATCCTGTCCGAAGATAGATCTGTTAGCGCTAACATTAAAGGGTGCCGCCCCATTTTGCAAGCACTTTGCCATAGGAACAGGCACAAAATGGCGGCTGCGTCAGAGGCAGGATCGCGCGATGCGGCGCGAGATCCGGCCGGTACAGTGTTCCAGCACCGCAGAGAAACCATGCCACTTTCACAAAGCGACGCGGTTGAGTAAGAGGAGGGCATGACAGAGACAGATATCCCCACCGCCGCGTATAAATATCCAACTGTGCGGCTGCGGCCCAAGGCCGAGGCCCGTGCGATCCGCCACGGCTACCCCTGGGTCTATGCCGATGAGCTGGTGATGGACCGCCGGACCTCCGCGCTGGCGCCGGGTGCGCTCGCGGTGCTGGAAGATGCCGAGCGCCGGCCGCTTGGCCTTGTGACCATAAATCCCGCATCGAAGATCGTGGCGCGGATGCTCGACCGCGATCCGGAGGCGGCGATTGATGAGGCCTGGTTCAAAGCACGTCTGACGCGGGCACTGGCTGCGCGGGCACGGCTTTACCCCGAGCCCTTCTACCGCCTGGTTCATGCCGAGGCCGACGGGCTTCCCGGCGTTGTGATCGACCGCTTCGGCGATGTGGCGGTGGTGCAGCCCAATGCCGCCTGGGCCGAAGCGCATCTCGCGACCCTCGTCTCGGCGCTGGCAGCAGTCACCGGCGTGACAACCGTGATCAAGAACGGCTCGGGCCGGGCACGGGGGCTTGAGGGCCTTTCCGAAGAGATCGTGACCGTGCTGGGCACAACGCCTGCCGCGCCGCTTGCTGTACCGATGAACGGTGCGACCTATATTGCCGACCTGACCGGGGGGCAAAAGACCGGGCTCTTCTTTGACCAGCGCGAGAACCATGCATTCACGGCCCGGCTGGCGCGCGGGGCGCGGGTGCTGGATATGTTCAGCCATGTCGGCGGTTTCGCTCTGGCGGCTTTGGCCGGGGGCGCCGAAAGCGCACTGGCAGTCGACGGATCTGCGCCGGCGCTGGCGCTGGCCGAGGGAGGCGCAAAAGCCTCGGGCGTAGCAGAGCGGTTTTCGACGCGGCAGGGCGATGCCTTCCAGGTGCTCGAGGCGCTTGGGGCGGAAGGGGCGCAGTTCGATCTGGTGATCTGCGATCCGCCGGCCTTTGCTCCGGCCAAACCGGCGCTTGAGGCCGGGCTCAGGGCCTATGAACGGGTGGCAAAGCTGGCGGCTGCGCTGGTTGCGCCCGGCGGCTATCTGGTCCTCTGTTCCTGTTCGCATGCCGCGGATCTTTCATCCTTCCGCAATGCTTCGGCCCGCGGGATCGGGCGGGGCGGGCGGCGCGGGCAGCTGATCTATACCGGTTTTGCCGGCCCCGACCATCCGGTGCTGCCGCAGCTTGCGGAAACGGGGTATCTCAAGGCGCTCGCCTTCCGCCTGGACGGCTGAGATGAAGGCCGTTCTCGACGCTTGTGTCCTCTTCCCGACGGTTTTGCGGGAGATCTTGCAGGGCGCGGGTGAGGCGGGTCTCTATGAGCCGGTCTGGTCCGACCGGATCCTCGGCGAATGGACGCATTCGTCGGCCAAACTCGGGCCCGGGGTGCAGGTGGTGGCCGAAGGCGAGGCTGCGCTGTTTCGCGCGGCTTTCCCGCGCGGACGGGTGGCGCCACAACCGGCCATCGAGGCGCGCCTGGTGTTGCCCGATCCCGGCGATCTGCATGTGCTGGCGACGGGCATCGCCGGCCATGCCGATGCGATTGTGACCTTCAACGCCTCGGATTTTCCTGGTCATGTTCTGGCGGAGGAAGGCATTTCCCGAAGGGATCCGGATGGCTTTCTGTGGGAGCTGCACTCGCGCGCGCCGGAAAAGATGGCGGCGATTGTCGAGCGGGTGCGTGCAAAAGCCGAAAACCTGTCCGGCCAGCCGGTCGGCGTGAAACCGCTTTTGAAACGCGTGCGGCTCTTTCGTCTCGCCAAAGCCCTGGCCGGCTGATCCGGCACGAAAACGGGCGCCCAAAGGCGCCCGCAAATTTCGGAAACGAAATTTGTGCCGGATTTTTTGAAAAAATCCGGCTTCTGGCTGAGGTCAGCCCTTCAGGATCGAACGCCCCGCGTATTCGGCGGTTTCGCCCAGCATTTCTTCGATACGGATCAGCTGGTTGTATTTTGCCATCCGGTCCGAGCGCGACAGCGAGCCGGTCTTGATCTGACCGCAATTCGTCGCGACGGCGAGATCAGCGATGGTGCTGTCTTCGGTCTCGCCCGAACGATGCGACATCACATTGGTATAGCGCGCGCGATGTGCCATATCGACGGCCTCAAGCGTCTCGGTCAGGGTGCCGATCTGGTTGACCTTCACCAGCATCGAATTGGCGATACCCTTGCTGATGCCCTCGGCCAGACGGCGCGGATTGGTCACGAAAAGATCGTCACCCACCAGCTGCACCTTGTTGCCGATCCTGTCGGTCAGAAGCTTCCAGCCCGCCCAGTCATCTTCGGCCATACCGTCTTCGATCGAGATGATCGGGTAATCCGCCGCGAGCTTCGCGAGGTATTCGGCATTCTCTTCCGAGGAAAGCGAGATGCCTTCACCCTTCATCTCATATTTGCCGCCCTTGAAATACTCGGTCGCGGCGCAATCGAGGGCGAGGTAGATATCCTCGCCGGGCTTGTAACCTGCCTTTTCAATCGCCTTCAGAATGAAGTCGAGCGCCACGCGCGACGAAGACAGGTTCGGCGCAAAGCCTCCCTCATCGCCGACATTGGTGCCATAGCCCGCTGCCGACAGCTCTTTTTTCAGCGTGTGGAAGACTTCCGACCCCATGCGGACCGCGTCACGGATATCATCCGCGCCGACCGGCATGATCATGAATTCCTGAATGTCGATCGGGTTGTCGGCATGTTCGCCGCCATTGATGATATTCATCATCGGGACCGGCAGCACGCGCGCCGAGGTGCCGCCGATATAGCGGTAGAGCGGCTGGGTGGTGTATTCCGCCGCAGCCTTTGCCACCGCGAGCGAGACGCCGAGGATCGCATTCGCGCCAAGGCGGGATTTGTTCGGCGTGCCGTCCATCTCGATCATGGTGCGGTCGATGCCGGTCTGTTCGGTGGCGTCATAGCCAACCAGCTCTTCGGCGATCTCGCCATTGACGGCAGCCACCGCCTCCAGCACGCCTTTGCCGAAATAGCGGGATTTGTCGCCATCGCGGCGCTCATTGGCCTCATGGGCGCCGGTCGAGGCCCCCGAGGGCACTGCAGCGCGGCCCATGGCGCCGCTTTCCAGCACCACATCGACCTCTACGGTCGGATTGCCGCGGCTGTCGAGAATTTCGCGGGCGTGAATGTCAATGATCGTGCTCATCGTAAGCTCCGGGTCAGACGTTTCTGTTTCAGTCGGGCGGGATGGGCCGATCCCGATCCCCGTTTAGCGGGAGCCGCCGCCCTGGGGAAGGGCGGCAATCCCCAGGCCTGCGTGTTTTTTGCAGGGCTTGTTGCGTTCTGGTTAATGCGCCCGTTTTCTGGCGCGGCCGAACATATAGAGGCCGGACAGGATCACGAGGCCCGATCCGATGACCACATTAAGGCTCAGACGTTCGCCAAGGAAAAGGACAGCCAGTATGAATGCGAATACCAGGCGCGTGTAACGGAACGGTGCCACGGCCGAGACTTCGCCGATCCGCATCGACTCGACCACCATATAGTAACCGATCAGCCCGGCTAAGACCGCGCAGGCCAGCACCACACCCTGTTCGGGGGCGGGCGCCTGAAAGCCCTCGCCGCGCACCAGCATCAGAAGCACGCCCGCAGGGACCGAGGCCAGAACCCCCCAGGAGGAAAGGCTCATTGTTCCCAGATGCGGCGGCAACCGGCGCGTCACGAGGTCGCGTACCGAAAGGGCTATGACGCAGCCGACCATGGCGAGGCCGGCAATGTCGATCCCGGCCTTCCAGGGTTCCAGAATGATCATCACACCGACAAAGCCGGTCAGGATCGAGATCCAGCGCCGCCAGCCGACGGTCTCGCCCAGAAACAGCGCGGCCCCCGCAGTGATCATCAGGGGCGAAGCCTGTAACAGCGCCGAGGCCATTGCCATAGGCACCAGCGCCAGTGCCAGCAGATAGGTGAAAGCTGCCACCCCCTCCGAGACATTGCGGATCAGCGCCATGCCGCGCAATGCGGCCATACTGAACACCGCCTCGCCACGACGCAGCGCCAGGAGCGCGAAAATACCGCCCCCCGCAAGGCCGTTGATCACCAGGACCTGGCCCGGCGGCATCGAGACTGCGGCATGTTTGAGAAAGGTATCCTCGATGGCAAAAGCGGCCATGGCGCTGACCATCAGTATAGCGGCCCTGCGGTTTTCTGTCACGCTTGCGGCAGCGCTTGCTGCCGCGCGTTCTGCGGCGCGTTCCGGCGCGGCTTTCGGGGCACTCATTCGCTAAACTCCTTCACACCGCCTGCCAGCCCCTGGGCCGGTTTTGCCATCGGGGGCGTGCTTGCGCCCGGCATCTGGCGATGATTTTCCTGCTCTTAGCCCGAGTTTTACGCAGGGGAAAGTGACACAGCCGTCTCACCTGCGACAGAATGAGGCAACGGCGACCCCTGTTTGCGATTTCGCGCGGCTGCGACATTTTTGCCCTGCGCGACATACGGCGTTTTGGGAATCGGTCGCATGGCTGTTTTCCACAGGCTAACGCAGTGCACCGCGTATCTGGCCAGGCTTCATCCGCAATGTGAAGCTTTTGGGCCAAACCGCCCGGATCGGAGGGAAAAGCCGGCACCGGCCAGAATACATTCCGGGATCGTCCACAGATTTGCCCACATCTGCACGCTGCAAAACCCGGGCCGAAACTGGCCCGTCCCCGACGCATGGCCCTGTGACGTCAAGATGACATTGCGGGCAGGGGCCGAAATAAATCCGTTGAAACTGCCGTTCTCCTACGACACGTTGCTCGCGAGGCAAGTCAGACCACCATATGTTGTATTCGTTACACCAAGACCTTTCCAGGCCGGCTTTTGGCGGCGGAACCGGGACCCGTGTGGTGGTTCATGCCCGGGATGTCACGACCAGCGCTACATCCGCAAAAACAAGGGCCGCAAATGGCCCACAGGGGACAGAGCAATGAAAATCGAGCGCAGATTTACCAATGCCACCGGCGGCGCCTGGGGCGCGGTGGATTTCACCACCACCACTTCCGAGATCCGCAACCCGGATGGCCGCATCGTCTTTCGCAATGACGCGGTCGAGGTGCCCGAGGGCTGGAGCCAGGTCGCATCGGATGTGATCGCCCAGAAATACTTCCGCCGCGCAGGCGTTCCGGCGCGGCTGAAGCGGGTCAAAGAAAAGGACATGCCCGAGTTTCTCTGGCGCTCGGTCGCGGATGAGGCGGCGCTGGCGCTTTTGCCCGAGGGTGAGCGCTATACCGGCGAGACTTCGGCAAAGCAGGTCTTTGACCGCCTTGCCGGCGCCTGGGCCTATTGGGGCTGGAAAGGCGGCTATTTCACCCGCGCGGAAGACGCGCAGCACTATCTTGACGAGATGCGCTATATGCTGGCGCGGCAGATGTCGGCGCCGAATTCACCGCAATGGTTCAATACCGGGCTGCATTGGGCCTATGGGATCGACGGGCCGGGGCAGGGCCATTTCTATGTCGATCATGTCAGTGGCAAACTGGTGCAATCCACCAGCGCCTATGAGCACCCGCAGCCGCATGCCTGTTTCATCCAGTCGGTCTCGGATGATCTGGTGAAAGAGGGCGGCATCATGGATCTCTGGGTCCGTGAGGCGCGTCTGTTCAAATATGGATCTGGCACGGGTACCAATTTCTCGTCGCTCAGGGGCGAGAATGAAAAGCTGTCGGGGGGCGGCAAATCCTCGGGGCTGATGGGGTTCCTGAAGATCGGTGACCGGGCGGCAGGGGCGATCAAATCCGGTGGCACCACGCGGCGCGCGGCCAAGATGGTGATCTGCGACATGGATCACCCCGATATTGAGCAATTCATCAACTGGAAGGTGATCGAGGAGCAGAAGGTCGCCTCGCTGGTCGCCGGATCCAAAGCGCATGAGCGCGAGCTGAACGGGATTTTCGCGGCGATCCGCGCCTGGGACGGGTCCGAAGCCGATGCCTTTGACCCCGCCAGGAATGCGCGTCTGAAAGCCGCGATCCGTTCAGCAAAAAAGGCTCTGATCCCGGACACATATACCAATCGTGTGCTGCAATATGCAGCCCAGGGGTTCGACAGGATCGAATTCCCGACCTATGACACCGACTGGGACTCCGAGGCCTATTCCACGGTCTCGGGCCAGAATTCGAACAATTCGGTGCGGGTGACGGATGCTTTCCTTGCGGCGGTGCGCGACGATCTGCCATGGGAGCTGATCCGCCGCACCGATGGCGGGGTGGCGAAAACCGTTTCGGCCCGTGATCTCTGGGATCAGGTCGGCCATGCCGCCTGGGCCTGCGCAGATCCCGGGATCCAGTTTCATGACACGGTCAATGCCTGGCATACCTGCCCGGAAGACGGGCCGATCCGGGGCTCGAACCCGTGTTCAGAATATATGTTCCTCGATGATACGGCCTGCAATCTGGCGTCTTTGAACCTGCTGACCTTCTGGAAGGGCGAGCGGTTCCAGGCCGAGGCCTTTGTCCATGCCTGCCGGCTCTGGACGCTGACGCTGGAAATCTCGGTGATGATGGCGCAATTCCCGTCAAAGGAAATCGCGCAAAGGTCGTATGAATTCCGCACCCTGGGACTGGGCTATGCCAATATTGGCGGGCTTCTGATGACCATGGGGCTTGGTTACGATTCCGCTGAAGGCCGTGCGCTTTGTGGCGCGCTGACCGCGATCATGACCGGCATTTCCTATGCGACCTCCGCCGAGATGGCGGCAGAGCTGGGCGCTTTCCCCGGCTATGCGAAGAACCGCGATGCGATGCTGCGGGTGATCCGCAACCACCGCGCGGCTTCCAATGGCAGCGGCGACTATGCCGGCCTGAACGTGGCGCCGGTCGCGCTTGATCATGCGAATTGCCCCGATGAGGCGCTGGTAGCACTTGCCCGGCGCGCCTGGGATGAGGCGCTGTCGCTGGGCGAGGTGCATGGCTTCCGCAATGCCCAGGTCTCGGTCATCGCGCCCACCGGCACGATCGGTCTGGTGATGGATTGCGACACCACCGGCATCGAGCCAGATTTCGCGCTGGTGAAGTTCAAGAAACTCGCCGGCGGTGGCTATTTCAAGATCATCAACCAGTCGGTGCCGGCGGCGCTTGAAGCCCTGGGCTATCCCGCGCATCAGGCGGCCGAGATTGTGGCTTACGCGGTCGGGCATGGCAGTCTCGCCCAGGCACCCGCAATCAACCATACCGCGCTGATCGGTCATGGCTTTGGGGCCGCCGAAATCGCGAAGATCGAGGCGGCTTTGCCCACGGCCTTCGATATCCGCTTTGTCTTCAACCAATGGACGCTTGGCGAAGAGTTCTGCAAGGGCACGCTTGGCATTCCGGAAACCGAGCTGATGGATCCCGGTTTCGATCTGCTGAAACATCTGGGCTTTACCCGCGCCCAGATCGAGGCGGCAAATGATCATGTCTGCGGCACCATGACGCTGGAAGGCGCGCCGCATCTGAACCCGTCGCATCTTGCAGTCTTCGACTGCGCCAGCCCCTGCGGCCGCAAGGGCAATCGTCTGCTCAGCGTCGAAAGCCATATCCTCATGATGGCCGCCGCGCAGAGTTTCATCTCGGGCGCGATTTCCAAGACGATCAACATGCCGTCCTCGGCCAGGATCGACGAGGTGCTGGCGGCTTACGCGCTCTCCCACAGCCTCGGCGTCAAGGCCAATGCAATCTATCGCGACGGATCGAAACTGTCGCAACCGCTGGCGGCGGCGCTGATCGAAGGCGATGACGAGGCCGAAGAGGTGATGGAGACCGGCACGCCGCAGGAAAAGGCCCGGGTGATTGCCGAGAAGATTATCGAAAAGGTGGTCGTCAAAGAGATCGTCCGTTCACACCGCGAAAAGCTGCCCGAGCGGCGCAAGGGCTATACGCAAAAAGCGCTGATCGGCGGCCATAAAGTATATCTCAGGACCGGCGAATATGCCGATGGCGCGCTTGGCGAGATTTTCATCGACATGCATAAGGAAGGTGCGGGCTTCCGTGCCATGATGAACAACTTCGCAATCGCAGTGAGCGTCGGGTTGCAATATGGTGTTCCGCTTGAGGAATTCGTAGATGCCTTCACCTTCACCCGGTTTGAGCCGGCGGGGATGGTGCAGGGGAACGATTCAATCCGCAACGCGACCTCGATCCTCGACTACATCTTCCGCGAACTGGCGATTTCCTATCTCGACCGCACCGATCTGGCGCATGTCGCGCCCAAGGGCACCGCGTTTGACGATCTCGGCCGTGGCGATGACGAGGGCAAGCCCGATCAGCGTGCCGCAGCCGCGCCGGTGACGCGTTCGGTAGAGCTTCTGAAATCGATCAGCTCGACCGGCTATCTGAGAAATCGCCTGCCGCAGGATTTGCTTCCGGGTCATGACAAGGCAGCAGGCGGGATCGATCCGGTGACGGCCCTCAATATGCTGATCCCGGGCACCCGAACGCCCGGCAGCAGCCTTGCTGCGCTGAATGCCGGATCCGACGCGCGGAGCCGCGCGAAACTGCAGGGCTATACCGGAGATTCCTGCACTGAATGCGGCAATTACACGCTGGTCCGCAACGGAACCTGCCTGAAATGCACCACCTGCGGTGGCACAACCGGCTGCAGCTGAGGGCGCGCGGGGTGTTGTCATTGGAGCATAAGAGTGCCGGTTTTACCCATAAGCTTGCAGCACCCCTGTCAATACCTGCGTTCCTGCACATGACCCGACACTGAATCGAGCGGCGCGGATCCACATGGATCTGCGCCTTTCCCGTTTCACATCAGGGTGTTGTGTCGCTATGCTGCTTCATAAGTTGAGCAAGCGTATCCGATGGCCCTTCCCGTTACCGTTCCACTGCTGCCAGAGGAGACAATGCTCTCCTTCGCCTCGCGTCTTGCGGCGGCGAATGGCGTGGGTCGGCTCTCCAGCCTTTGTGGGCACCTCGGGCTGGATCTGAGAGGCCTGGTTCATGGTGATGAAGGTCAGATAGAACGCCTGGCTGGCTATGGTGGTGTCGAAGCGCGCGACCTGATGAACCGCACCTTCCGGCCTTCGGATGATGGGCTTGTCTGGTTCAGGTCAGAACGGCTGGCTCTTTCGGCGATCCATCGGCGGCGGGTGCGCGCCTGCCCGGAATGCCTGTCTCAGGATCGCGCCGCGGGCGCCGGACTTGCGTCTCGGCCGCTGTGGGCCCTCGTCCAAGCCAGGCGGTGTTGCTACCACGGCCTGTATCTGGCCGATGCGTCGCCATTTGTGCCCAATGATTTTTCAGCAAGCTGGAACGGGCATGATGTGCCCCGCACAGTCGGCAACGGCGAGCCGCTTTTCGAGATCTGGGCGCAAGACCGCCTCGAGACGCGGATCGGCGACACATGGATTGACAAGCTTGATATTGATGTCGTGGGGGAATGCGCCGAGATGATCGGAGTCTCCCTGCTGTTCGGCAAGAGCCGAGGTGTGAAATCCTGCAGCTCCGTAGAGCTTGCCGACGCGGTTTCAGCCGGGTTCAGGGTTCTTACGGACGGCCCTGATGCTGTTCTGAAATTCTTCGAGGCCTTGCGCTATGGGGAGGGTGCCGATCAGGATCGACCACAGGGTCGGTATGGTCGAATCCACGAATGGCTGAAGCGGGGCGGCGGAAGCAGTTCTCGGTTCGAACCGGTCCGGGCGATCCTGCGTAACCACATCATGAGCACCTGGCCGCTTGATCGCAATGAACTGGCGCTGGATGAAAAGGTGATCGAACGACGCTTCCACAGCCTTCAGTCTGCCGCAAAGGAACTTGATCTCCACCCGAAGCGATTGGGTAAGCGGCTTGAGGCGGAAGGTCATCTGGACCTTTCCAAGTCTGGCCCTGATCGGCTGATTCCGGTCTGGGTGATAGCTGCCCTGCGCGCCGGTGCGATCGAAGATGCAGGTCTTAATGAGGCCACCGAGATTCTGGGTGTGAGTAAATTCACGATCGACACACTGGTCGATGCCGGCGTGCTGCGCCGGGCAACGAGTGGCGAAGGTCTTCGGTCGCGCTTGGATCGCGCTAGTGTTCTGGCCTTCTCATCCTGGATCGGAGCACTCCCAGAGGGCGATGGCCATACCGGGCGCGACATCAGGTCAATCTGTCGACTGTTCCGCATGACTGCCACTGACGTGCTGCGATTGGCTTTGGACGGCAAGCTGCCGGGAACAAGCCGGCTGATGGGTCGGGTCGACTATCATGCAATCAGGATCCTGCCTGACGATGTAGAGGCTGCTTCCGATGGGCAGCTTCGGCCTATGCTGGATCTATATGATGCGGCGCAAATCTTGAGTATCGAGGTGCAATTTCTTGAGAAGATCACGGACGCTGGCCTGCTTACCACGGTTCAGCGATCGCCGCGGGTGGGGGTCGGTGCAATATCAATGATCCCGGAAGAGGAAGTGAGTGATTTCAGGAAGAGATATGTGATAGTTGGGACGAAAGAGCTCGTAGCTGTCGACGGAGGGCTCGACGTGCCCATCCCGATCATTTCGGACGGCCATACCGCCGTCTTTTCGGTCGCCGACTGGCAGGCAGGGGGCATTGATCGCACGCGCCCCGGATAGACTTGTCGAACTGGGATGGCGCTATGGACCACAGCCGATACTCGCCGCGATCCTGTTGTAAAGAGCATCAGGAAACTCACCAAAACCGGGGGGTTGGTGCCGAAAGGGACAAATCGGATTCACAATCTGCCGATTTTCGGAAGGTCTGTCGGCCTGCACGCAATGGAACGCCCGTCGTGCTGACCGGCTCTGTCGGTTAGCATGGCGGGTCGAGGACTAGTCGCGCACCGGGGCAGAGCGGTCGGTCTGCCTATGATCAGACACAGGGTCAGCGTGAGGTTGGACCACCGAATAGCCGACCTTATGCGGACGGAGCGGTCATTTGCTCCTCGAGATAGGGCCGGACTTAGAGATCACGGAGTGGCGCGAAGCGTGTTCGGTCTATCGGTATGCCGATGTCACTGGCCGCCGCCTCAAGCCTTTCGCGTTCGCGGTAGTAGGACACTGTCCAATTCACCTCTTCAGACAGATTCCCCAGAATTTCTGCGAAGTAAGGGGCATCAACTTTTGCCAGTCCGTGCCCGAAGATGTAGATCTCCGAAACCTCACAAAGTCCCGAGAAAAAGTCACTATTGTGTTGGATGATATCTGCAGTTGGCTTGAAGGTCGCCCGAAAATATTCGTCTATCAATCGATAGCCGCCGGCCACGCGAGTGTCCGTATCTTCGTCAATGCGGTCTTCCCAGCTGTCCTTTGCCCCCGGCTTCCAGCCATGCCCGAGCACAATCTGAGACGATTTATCCGCCACGGAGCCGTGGATGTGTAGGACATTCGCTGCGCGGTAGATCCTCTGGATTGTGGGGGTGTAGTTGAAGTTCAGAAATTTTGCTTTAGGATCAATGCAACGGACAGGGGAGAGCGTTTCGCGGGGTATGATTAGCGTATTTAGCCAGCGCACGAAATTTCTATGAAGCCCAACTGAAAGCGCTTGGATTATCTGGTCGAGTTCGTATTCGAAATCGTGGTGGCCTGAGTCACGCCAGTCATCCGCACCATAGCTGGGCAGAAAATTCGATCCGTAGTCCAAGAGCTGGTCGGTATCAAAGTGTTCTAAGTTGTTTTCAAGATCCGACCAAGCATTCTGCACTTTGCCTTCACAATCGACCCATGTTGGCAGGAAATTCTCAACCGCTTGGTGAACGTCGCGATCAACCTTCTCTAACCAGTTCCCGAAGTCGGTGTATCCGGACTTGACCCCATGATGGATGTCGAACCCATTGCCAATTATGAAAAGCTTACTCACTGGTTGATGCCCTCCGCGGATCCGACCTGTAGTCTATCACGAGGTTTAAGCAAAACAATTTCGGCCGTGTGAGCGTAATGTCTTGTCTAACAGGCATCAGTCTTGTCTTGAAAACATATGGACGCCAACAACCAACGACTGAGAAGGGCTAGAAGCGTCGATCCGACCATCTGGCCTTGGCTTCGACGCAGGCAGGGTGGGAACTGCCGTGGCAGTTATGCGGACAGAGCCGACTTTTGCGATTGTAGCACCGGGGCAAAATACGCTTCAGATCCAATGCTCAAAGGCGCCCAGAGCGTGTTCAGCTCATCAGTCGGTTCTGTTCTCATAGGCCTCCAACATAACCGGCGATATAACAATCGCAGCCATTAAAATCGTGATGGAATGTTGCAACAATTCTTTACTCCGCTCTGGATCGAAGAAGCGCCCGTTGAACTTCCCCCCATGAAACAGGTTGTTCCGGACCCGCCTGACATAGAGGAAGATGAGGTCGTTTTCGTTCGCGAACTGTGGAGCGACAACACGCCAATCGAGGACATTGGCCACATAGACCTGCTTTTTCGGAGGATGTCGAAGCAAATAGGCGATAGCCGCCGCAATGCCCGGATCACCCCTTCCTGACAGGGGTGGCAGTTCACGAGCAAATCTGGTCCAGTCAGGTTCGGCGGCATCGCCTCTGCCAGCCACGCAATAGCCGGTTACCTTAAGGCAGTATTCAAACTGGGCGAAGACACGGAAAAGCTCCGTCGCCAATTCAGCCATTCCCTGATCACACTCCAAACGATACGGCATTGCTGCGAAACCTCTCAAAAATTTCATCGATGTGACCGAGCAACATCATACGGCCTTCTCTTGGCGGGCAAGTATGTCGGCGATCCAGTTCGCCAGCGCGCCGATCTCGCTTTCGATCACTGACGCTGAGGGCAATAGGGGATTGATTTCGCCGGGCTGGCTATGAAGGAGCGCGGAGCAACGGCTGAAAGCCTCACGCATCGTTATGCAGTCGGCATCGGTGAGGATAGTAAGCTTGATCAAGCCGGTCGTATCGACTTTACGCGATAGCCGACGGATCACAGGTCCGACTACATTTTCGACCGCGCGCTCCCAGCAGGTGCGAAGCTGGTCCTGGAAGGATGTAACCTCTCGAAGCCACTTCGCCTGGTCGCCACGCTCATGGTGGATTCTTACGTTAGCTAGGTGGGCCTTCATGCCGTCGATCACCTTGTCGAGCGGCATGACGCTGGCCGGCGGGTCCTGATGGCAGAAACCGGAATTATCCGCGCCACGGCTGATGAGCCGATAGGCGACCGGCGTTGCCCCGCGCTCTTTATTTGCACGGCAAGCCTCCTCAAGCAGCAGGAGAAAGGCCATGTCGTGCGTAAACACGATGACCTGCCGCGTTTCGCCCGCTTCGGCCAGGCGTGCGGCGACCCGATCGCGGTGCAGGTGGTCAAGAGAGGACACGGGATCGTCGAAAACGATGGCCGATTGTGCATCGATGGTTGACAGCTCGGCGAGGAAAGCGGCTAGCGCTACGCAGCGATGCTCCCCTTCACTCAGAACCTTTCCAACGGGTTCACTCGGTTTGTTGATGAGACGAACCTGGAAAAAGGGCACTCCCGCCGAGGTTTTGGCCTGTTGAAGCTCAATTGCGAGCCCGGCGACGCCGAGCTTGTCGACTTCGATGGCGAAGCGGCCGCGCAGGCGGTTGGTGACAAGAGCCTGCGCAATACGGGCGCTCTGCGTCGTGATTTTGTTTGTGGTCGTGTCCTTGATTGCCTTTTCCAGAGCCTCGATGGATTTGCAGCGTTCAACTTGGGCAAGGACATCGTCTTGCACGATGCCGAGCCATTTCCGGTCGGCCAAGCCGTCACGCTCGATGAGAAGGGCGGCCCGTTGGGGAGAGCCTACATCCGATTCCAGGCCTTCAATCCGCGTCGCAATCCCGCCCAGCACATCACACAGTTCCTCTGGAGCGGAGATCGGGTCCGGCGGCAATGCGTGCAAAACCTCCCTTGCGTGCGTTCGAAACACCGCCCGTAGCCGCCAGGACAGTTGGACGATTTGGCGCTGAAGGGTCTTAGCCAACTGATCGTGGCCCATATCGTCGCGGATCAGCGCGACGAATGAAGGCAGCTCCTTCATGGGGAATCTGTGCGACGACAGTTCCTCCAGCAAATCGTCATAGGCTACGGCAGCTTCCTCTTCACGGCGCTTACTTTCGTCCTGGACGAAGGCTTCGAAACTGCTCAGTCGGTTAGCGGCGTCCTCGCCGAGCGGCTGCTGGCACAGAACGCAATGAGCATCCCGGGCCGTCACGGGGAAAGGCTTTTCGGGATAGGCCGCCTCGCGTGAATAGGTTCGCGCAGCTTCCCAGAGGGCTCTCCAGATATCCGAGCCGATGTCCGGCAGAGGTTCCGCGGCGAAAAGATCGTCGGATGCAGCCAATGCCGCCGCTCGCGCAGTTGCAAGACGCTCATGGGCCTCGCGGAGCACCGTCCGGTTCTGCTCAGAGGCTGCGGCTGTCAACTTGCCGATCTGTTCGATCACTGCATTGATGCGCCTTTCCTGAGCCTGGAGTTGACGGACGGTCCGGGCGGGATCGCCAGCGAGATCTGCAATGAGGGTTTGAAGCCGCTCGTCTTCCTGCGCATTCAGGCCAGCCAGTTTTTCAATGGCATCGGGTTTGGTCTTCCCGGACAAGTTGGCAATCACCTTGCCGACCGCCGTATCGGGCTTGCAGTCGGGGTTCGCGAGGACGACGGGCGTTTGCTGTTGCAGCTTACGGATTTCGGCCGACAGTTCAGCTTTCACATCCTGGCACGCCTGCGCCAGGCCAGCGAGAGTGCGTAAGGGAAGCGGCGTATAGGCGAGATCGTTGGTGTTCTCGACATGGACATTGGCGGTCCGGGAGTCGAAGACGCTGACGGCGGACAACATGGGATCGACGGCTTGGCCCTGATGCCATGTCGCGTTTCGCTTCTGACCGCCAACGAAGAAGTCGACGCTGGCAGTCGGCACACCACCTGCACCGGCATAGATATTCGGCAGGATGGCATCGCCCTTCGGTGAGCGTGCCCGGCAAAGCTGCTTGAGGACGCGGGCGTATCCTGATTTGCCAGCTCCGTTGTCACCATAGATCACGGTAAGGCCAGTCTTGCCGAAGGACAGCCGCTCGCCTGGCGCGAGCGCATTCACATTCGACAGTCCATGCAAGGCGCCGAGGCTGACAACCGCATGACTTGCGGCAGGATCACGGATGTGACTGGCGTCCATTGGAGCAGCGGGAATGTCGCCCTTGCAAACAGCAACGAGTGCCGTGATATCTACTGGCTCGAGCTTGGTCTGGCTGCATAACCGACGTAAGGCGTCGCGCTGCCAGCCGGGTAGATCGGAAGACCAGTTCAGTATATCGGCAAGCGCCGCGGCCTCGTTCGAGGGCTCAGTATTCTGTTGCTCCATCGTTCGGATCTCCCCGTAGAACCGTCTTATGCGGCCTGCCATTTGATGTTTCTATTGCCGCTACCATGTCAGTTGTCACCGTTAATCCGCATTGTGGCACGCATTTGGCACCAACGCTCATCGCAGCATCCACCTCCTTTGATGACTAATTCTGACTACTGAGGTGTTAGCAACCACTCGGGGGCCGCATGGGGCACGATAGTTTCAGGCCATCCTTTCACCGACCTCAATCAACCACCTGCGTCATACGCACGACTGAGAACCAAAAACGCCCGACGCACCCAGCCGACTAGATATAATACTTAAAAGGTTGCGGCCCCGTCTCTTTAGCCGCCCCCATCACAAGGATATCTCCGACCATCGTGGCAAATCGGACCGTGACCGGAAGGCCATCATTGAAGTTGCAAGAATTGTAGTTAATTTTTGTTAACCCCATGATGTCATTCAGGACTGACATCATCTTCGGTCTTTGATCTTTCCATCTAAGGATCGTGACCAGCAAAGGGTTTGGAGTTTCCGGGCCAATGTAGGTGTCAAGCTGTGGAACATATCCGCTTGTCCAGAGGTAAGCGTTCTTGTCATCCAGAAGCAGCGTGGTTCCGCGAATTACGGGGTAGTCCCCAATCCTATATAGCTTTGCGTCACCACTTGTTGAGTTAATTCGCACCCCCACGACATTCGTTCCAGCCGGTGCAGCGCGACAGAACGCCTCCCATTCAGCGTCATTGAAGGACGCCTGGCCATGGATGAAAAGCTCCTTTGGTGCAGCGCCGTGTATTTCGGTATAGGTATCAATCACGGTTTTGAGGAGCGCCTCGGCTGCATCCGCACTCAGATGATACTCATACTCATCAGTCTTCCACGGTCCGTTTGCACCACGGAATACTACCCCATCGCCCTCGCTGAGGAACATCTGAGCGGCACAGCAGACATGATTTTGTCTGTTGTTCGGGAGGTTCTTGTATACCATGCCGATATAGCAAACGCCCGGCCGTATCTCGGAGAGCCGCCACGGAGGTTTGGGCTGTGATTTGTAATACAACCCAGTTGAGAGATTCCAGGCGACGGTGGCGGCATCCTGTGTCTTTCGAACTGGATTTCCCGCAGAATTTACGAAGGCATCGGGTGCAATCGTTGTCTCGCGCAGGATTTGGGTCGGTGCGATGGATAGAAACTCAGCCTTAATACGGCGCCGAAAGTCCGGAACATCGTCAAAGAAGTCCTCGCGGCTCGTGTCAAAATCCGGAACTGCTTCGAACAACGGCATGCTGGTCCGCGATCTTTGCTTTTTGGGCACCTCACCTCTGGTTAGCTCAAGGCCGCTGCGCCTGGATTCGGATCGGCAACGCTCATAGACAAATTCCGGCACAACGAGGAGCCACACGTCGATGGAGCGCTCTTCGTTGCGAAGATATTTTTTGACACGCTCGATATATATTCGGGCCACCGCATCGACGGCTTCATGTTTGTTTGCGATCCTGGTGGCGCGATCGATATCTTCAATCTTTACGGAAAGTTCGCTGCAGGAATCGGGGTCGAAAGTTACCCCGAAAGTCTCTTCAAGGCCCGAGAAGTCCGCTAGGTGCAGTCGATCCTTCTTCTCTCGTGGTCCGGGAGGAGGCACGGAAATCCCCTGCAGCAGACGCTTACCCCACTCCCTGAAATGCTTGATTCCGCTTGCTGTGCCTACCACTCCGACGCGCACCTCTGAAACCCGGCGTGACGCGGCATGAGGCCCGTAGAGGAACAAGCCATCTTTAGGGTGGCGACTTTTCTGCCCGAAACGAAATTCGAGCTCTGGTTCATCGAGATGTTCAACGGCAAGGCTGGGTTCACGAAACCTCATGTCACGGCTCCTCGGGCTCGGGGCGGCCGAGCGTGCTTTCGTCTGTCTCTTCGCTGTCCGCGTCCAGGGTGTCCTGAAGAAGGGTGCTTACCGGCGAAGTGAAAAGCATGGGCTCTGCCGAGAGCACCATGTCATGACCGGGTGCAAGTGGGACACGAATGAACGCCGACCCGGCTGACATGATCTCGAGAAAGGCGAGCAGGCGCCCGTGCCATTGCTTGTTGCGCCATCCCTGACAACCGGATCGGCGAAGGCGATGCATCTTCTTGTGATCATCAATCGCCCGGCCTTCAGGGGTTGAGTTATCCTCGGCGAAGAGCACACGTGCCTTCAATCGAACGTGCCAGAAAGGCCAAAGCTTCGGAACGGCCGTAACACCATACTTCCATATGTGTCCTCGCGCGACATTGCGAAGCATTGAGGATCGCCGTCCACCACCTTGTCGACCCCAGGCGATCTTAGCGCCATTGGGCGCTTGCTCTGCGGAGACATGGAATCCTTCGGTGGCGGCGTAAGTGTATGCGATCATTCCTTTGCTGCGGCAAAGCCGCTCCCAGGCATCCCGGAGCATCCCAGTCATCATACTGGATGCATCACGGCTCTTCAGGCCGATTTTGGGGAAGCCAGACTCTACAAAATCCGTGACCGGGGTAGATGACTTCAACCGCAAGTTAGCTACACCGTGGAAAGCCTCCGCCACATCATGCGGGTCGGCAAATGTGATCAGGCCTCGACCATGATGCACGGCGGGATAGGTCAGTCGCGATACCTGACGCTTCAATGCGTCTTCGTGCAGGAAGCCAATTGCCTCGTAGTAGTGGATCTCATCTGGCATTTCTGCGACATGGATCCAGTTCGACGTCAAGGTCTCTGGTTGTCGGATAAGGGGCACCGCCTGCCTAATACGAAACTCCTCCCACTGTTTTGCAACACCGGTGTCTGTCGCACCGCAAGGAACCTTTTGACCCCGCAACGCACTCAGAAGCTTCTCCAGACCCTTGCCCCAACCATGGGAGAAGTCGACGGGAACTGCATCCCGCATGCCTTCGATCTTTCCTCCCTCCGCCATTCTAAGCGGAATAATAAACCGAGCATCTCCGATCGACCGCGCGAGCCCAGTGGCTTTGTCGACCAGATCCATTAGCCCGTCGTCACGCTGAGTTGCGGGACCGGCTGGAACAAGGACCTTAACCGCCCGCCGCTCAAGTGCGTGGGAGATCTCCTTACGCCATCGGTCTCCGGGCTCCAGGGTCAAAAGCTCAGAGAACACACGGTATCCGTGGGCTTCCAGTTTTGGCCCAAGCCAAAGGATAAACGGATCGTCGCCGGGCCGAGATCCAAGAAGAAAGAGGACGTCACGTGACGGCTCCGGCGCTTCTTCTGCCTCAGCGACGGAGCGGGGAAGCAGGGATGCAAGAATTTCTGGCGGTTTCGCCTTCCGCTCTCTTTCATCCAAGGCGCTGTTCAGCAACGACTTTATCACAGTGGCTCCGACGGGCCAAAGTGCTGGGAATTCTTCCTGAACCTGCGGGTGTCGGCGCAAGAGTGCTTCGAGATCTTCCTTCCCGTAGATATCGCCCGGTTCGATCAATGACGGGCCGACGACCTCCATCAGTTTCCGTTTTCTGTCCGGTGACATGGAAACTGATGTTGAAAGAATGTAGCGGCTCGGTGCCATCGCATCGATAGTGGCACGCGAACTGCGCATCACACGCATCAGCTCGGAAAAAGCGCTCGCATCATAGCGCTTTGCTTGAAGTATCGTCAGATCAGGGCCCCGAGCGTGACGACCGTCCATACCGCCATCGGGCCCTTCGCCAAACTGTTCAAATCGGACGCCTGTCTCGCGACCGATCAGATCAGCCGAAAGGTATTCAAACTGTGAGGGGGACAATGCAGAAAAATTATGGAGCATACCCTCAAAGATGCCGAGGAACGAGGCTTTCTACAAGCCGGTTGCGGACAGAAGGCATGACGTTTCTGCCAAAATTTTCCTGCAGATTTGGCAACGCTTGACTGAGCACCATATGCGCCGTCTGGGTGGTGCCGGGGATTGGGACAATCCAAGGCTTCCGCGCCATGAGCCAGGTCAGTGCGATCTGTCCGGGTGCAGCTTCCTTGCGCGCGACCCAGGTCACCAACAGCTCGACCAAAGCAAGATTATGTGGCAGGTTTTCTGGGGCAAAACGGCCCTCGATCCCGCGAATGTCACCGGATGCAGATATTTGGGCCTATCCAAGCCGACCCGGCCTGCGGGGGAGACTTACCAGATCAACGAAGGATGAGGGCAGCACTTTCCGGATCATAAATATACTGCGTAATGGTCCCGTCTTTGATCCTCTCGACCGCCTCATCGATGACAAAGAACGGAACGAGGAACCATTCCTCAGGGACCACAGGGCGCCCGAACCTGTCCTGGATCTGAATATCCAGCCGGACCGGCGCAAAAATGCGGTGAATGAGGGTTTCGAGCTTGGAACGCGAAATGTTGAACAGCTTGTAAGTCGCGATCAGTTCGACATCGGCCATCAGATAGGTGGTCTGCAGCCGAGCGCCCGCGATGCGCTGCTTCACGTCGTTACTGGTGACCCCGATCTTGTGGACCAGCTCACGATTTTCTGCGACCGTCGGGTGGTCTGATTTGCTGTGTAGCACATAGATGGTGCCACTGGCCTGATCTTCCGCCTCGACTTCACCGGAGAACAAAGGACCCGCAACTGGATCGGTCACGCGTCGGCCAGCCTCATCCTTGTTCAGCGCGCGTTGCAACGACCGCATCAACATGCTGCTCTCGGTGCCGTTGTCAAAGATCACCCGAAGGCGCGCATCAGTGCGCCCTTGATCATTCAACGTCGTTTCGCCCTTTTCGGCGACATATGCCTTTTGCCCCCCGACGATGAAGAAGCGACCTGGTTCGATCTCGGCTTTCAGTTCAAAGGGGCGCGTCTCACGCATGCCTTGATCAAGGTCGCGCTGAACCTGCTCGAACAGCGGCTTGAAGGCTGCAAAATCGGCGCAAACCTCCCGGTTGGCAATATCCTCGGCTGCCTTGCGCTCGGCGCTGGATCGAACATGGCGCAGTTCAGTTAAGGCGGGCGCCACAGCATCAATCCCCAGCTCAGCGAGAAGCGCATCGTCGTCGAGGTCAATGTCAGCGCCAGAGAGCTTGGTTTGCTCACCGGAGAGCAGCCCCTGCCTATCAATCCCTATGCACAGATCCCGGCATTCTTGCTGTTCGCGAATGCGGTCCAGACGGACTGCGTAAAGTCGTTCGAAGATGTCGCCATTCTCGCTGTGCTGTGGCGCGCGGCCATGCTCGTCCACGTAGCGCTGGATGTCCTCGAAACCGGCAATGATGCGCTCTTCCCGCGGCCCGTGCGAAGAGGTCGACTTGGCATCAACCACAATACCGAGCTCGGCAAGCAGTGCGTCATCGTCATCTGTGAAGGTCTTAGCCATTTTTCTGGTCTTGCTTCATACGTGCGAGGAATGCCACCCCTTCGGCCATCCGCTTTTCCCAAGCATCGGACGACGTGATATCCGGCAGCCGACCACGCTCCTGCTTGAACTTCAGCGCGCGCTTCGCCAGATCCCGCGCCTCATCCGGGGTCAGTTGAACCTTGCGCGCGTTGATAACCGCCGCAACCTGTTTCAGGCTGTTCTCGTCCATGGTTTTTGACAGGATGGCGTAGGCTGCGGCGAAGGGATTGATCCGGTCGATCAAATCGATGTCGAGTTCCGTCACGCTCAAGGCAAACCGGCGCACGCCGTCAACAAATGCGGTGCTGCCGCTCCCTTCTTCGGCGCCGCCAACAATCGCAGCCTTCGCCTGCTGGGTGAGGTTCAGAGCGGCGATCGCGTGCTGACGCACGGCTTCCTGATCCTCGGCGTCCAAGTTGGGGTATTTCTCACGGATGATCTTGCCCAGCCGGACCTGTGTCAGCTCCTCTGGGACCATTTCTTCATCAAATAGGCCACGTTCGATAGCGGTTTTGTCCTGAACGAAGGCAGTGATGACCTCGTTCAGATCCTGGCTGACGATCCGCTCGGCCTCTTTGCTCTTCGGAGGTGCAAGTCCCTTGATCTCGATCTGGAACTGGCCCTGCGCCTCGTTGAATCCCACGTTGCACTTGCTGGGGTCGTAGCCACCCTCGCCATAGTCGAACCCCTCGACGGGCCCAGATGCCTTGGCTTTCGGCGTGAAGTTGAATCGGGGTGTCAGCACCTGTTCCATCAGCAGGCTGGCGGCAATTGCCTTTAGCGTGTCATTGACAGCCTCGCGCACGGCCTCTTCGGAGGCATCTGGCTCGGCGATCAGGTTGGTGAACCGGGCGCGGGTCTTGCCTACGGCGTCACGGGTTGCGCGACCGATGATCTGCACGATTTCTGTAAGGCTGGACCGATACCCAACGGTCAGGGCATGTTCGCACCAGATCCAGTCAAAACCCTCCTTCGCCATCCCCAACGCGATGATGATGTCGACATGGTCACGGTTCATCTTCTGCGCCGGGTCCTTCAGCGCGGCTGACACCTTGTCGCGTTTGGCCGGATCATCATCGACCAGATCGGCGATGCGCAGAACACGGCCTTGATGCGTTTTCACCAGCTGAAACCCGGTCGCGGCATCGGTGCCTTGCCATTCGCCGAGGGCCTCGATGATGTGCTCCACCTCCTTGATCTTGTCCTTCGTGCTTTCCCGGGAATTGACCGATGGGATGTGAACGATGGTTTTCTCGTTGGGATCCAGCACCTTGATGATGTCGTCGGCATAGGATCCGCTGTAGAAGTAGTAGCCGATATCCAGGTGCTTCAGATACCTGTAGCCGTTCAGCTGCTCGTAATAGGTATAGGTGACGGTCTCGAACTTCGCCTCGTCTTCTGGCTGCAGAACCGCTTCGGCATCCCCACGGAAATACGACCCCGTCATGGCAACGATGTGCATCTTGTCCCTGGCGACCAGGGCGCCGAGATGTGCGCCAAGCTTGTTGTCCGGATTGGCGGAGACGTGATGAAACTCGTCGACGGCGATCAGGCAGTTGTCGAAGACCTCGATGCCAAACCGATCGACGGCAAACCGGAAGGTCGCGTGGGTGCAGACCAGCACCCGGTCGGCGCTGTCGAGGAAGGCCTGAACCGAGCTGACCTTGCCGCCATCTTCGCCCGGCGCGTTACAGAGATTCCACTTCGGAGTCACGGTCCAGTCATCCCAGAAGCCGAACTTCGACAGCGGCTCATCGGCAAAGCTGGCGCCGATGGATTTTTCGGGCACCACAATGATGGCCTTGGCAAGACCCTGATTGTGCAGCTTGTCGAGCGCAATGAACATCAACGCCCGGCTCTTCCCCGAGGCCGGGGGTGACTTTATCAGCAGATATTGCTCGCCCCGCTTCTCATAGGCGCGCTCCTGCATGGCACGCATGCCGAGCTCGTTCGGCTTGGTGCTGTTGCCATTGCGGGCATAGGTGACGGAGACGGAGGGGACGCCTACGTTGGTCATTCATCACGCTCCGTCCTGAAAGCCGCTTCAAAGGCACGGACACTTCCATAGGTTTCAGCCACCCGGGTCTGAACCTTGCGCATCATATCAGATCCACGTTCAGGCCATCCATGGTGTTCAAACATCTGCGCAAAACTGCAAAAATGCGTTATTGCGATTTTTGCGATGATCTTCGCGTCGCCCCCAGGCGTGTAGGTGCCCTCACTCATGCGATTGGACCTCCACCCATGCAGAGAACTTTCATATCGGCCTCAATTAGCGCCGCTCTGGCATCAAGGAACGCATTATACTGGTCAGCAATAAGGTGCTCATATGGGATCAAATGGCTTGCAAGACGCCAACGCACCTCATCCTGACCCAGATGTGCAGCTTTGGCGCGTTCCGCGATGTATTCGCTAGGAGCGGATCCACTCTTATTGCGGTTGGTCGCTGAGGTGATCAGAGCGCAGTTTAGTGCGCGATTTGCCAACGAGTCATCCCGACTAACATTCAGATATTTACACGAATATAGGTGGTCAAATTCGCGCTCCTGAATGTTGGCGCTACTGATTGGGGCCCCATCGGCAAAGTCATAGGCTTTTCGACGCAGCGACGTCGCCAGAATTGCACGTGGCAACCGATCCTTACGGCCAGGCCAGCCCGCAGCCTTGATCTCTGCAGCGTCTGGCAGTCTGTAGAGGTCATCGTTGAAGAGCTCGCAGGCTACAGATGCATCACCCTTGATCATACTTGAGAGCGTTCGGAAGTCTGCATATGCCCTCGTTGCTGACGTCTTACCGTAGCGGTTCGTATAACAGGCACGCCAAAGCACCTTTCGGATCAAGCTGCGCGCATTTCCTTCCTGATCCAGCTTCAGGTCAGCGGCCACAGCCCAGAGCGCACAGGTGAGATAGAGGGCGATTTCAGTGGGAAGAGACTTTTCGTCGAAGATTGCCTCCTCGCTGAGAAACTGCATGCCACGCCTTAAGCCTACCGACATCTGCGGCCAAACCTTCATCAAGCCGGTTCCGAAGTCCTCCTCAAGATAGGTCTTCTTCAAAGGTGGCTTTTCGAGCAGCAAGGCTGCGACCGAAAGCAAGAGGCTTTCAATGCTGCCGTATTCTTTCGCCGATGGAATGGTGGTGAGAAGATCCGTGATTTTCTGGTGCAGAGACTCGCCCGTTGCCTCTTCCACTTGCGCAACCACGATGTCGAAGTCTTTTAGCGGCGAAGCTGACGTGTTCATGTTGATGAACACCTCCAACGCGGTCTCACGCGAGGTCTCGACCGGAAGGGACAGGAACGGGAGAACGTAGCTCTGCACGCGCGCGCGCAGGTTCGCTACTGCGAGTAAAAGGCTCATTGGCATCGCATCGACAGCCCTGAGGGCTTCGGTCCATGCATTAAAAGACGCCTCACCCTTGCTTCCAGGACGGAGGATCGAGATTGGTGCCAACCCTCGCTTGATTGACTCGACAGGACTATCCGCCCAAACCGGCTGCATAATCCCTTTCCGATCCCACCGTTTCACGATCTCGACCATTGGAAGGTCCGAATCCTCCGAGTCCGTAGTTTCGGCTACCTCCTCGGCAACCTCTGCCTTTGTTACACGGACAAAAACCCGCAATTCATTGTAATCGTCGGTCAAGGATCGCCAAAGCGCGGTCATGCGCTGTTGGCCATCGAGGAGATGCATGCTGGGCCGCGAGTTGACTGCTGGCGCACCGACGATCGGCCGCGAGTGGAACAGTTCTTTATCGCCGACCTCAAGGATCAGCAGCACGCCCACCGGCAGCGGCGGCGTCCGCAGGATGTTCTCGAAAAGGCCCGCAATCTGCTGAGATCTCCAGGCTTCGTGGCGTTGGAACCTAGGCAGCTTGATCTGCCCCTGTTCGATCATCGAGAACCAGTCCTCTATCTTCTTACTGCGGGCTTCCATGCTGCTTCCTTATTGAACTGGCTTGTCTTAAATCTTCCGACCTGCCGCCCGAGGCGTCGAGGTCATTTTCGTATACATCTCGAACAGCTTTTCCAGCCGCTCGGTGTCGTTCTTGAAGCGGCGGCCGATGCAGATGCGTTCGAGGGTTTCGTCGTTGCGATCGTGGGCTTGCCGCAGGTTTTCGGGCATCTTTTCGGGGTCGTAGAGGTCGGCGATGGTGGCGGGGAAATGCGCCTCGCGGGCGAGGAGGATATCTTCGGCGCAGGCAGTCAGATCGGCCCTGTTCTTTTCGGTCAGGGTGGGGACGGGGAAGGTGTTCCAGCCGAGTGTGTTGGAATAGCGGTAGTCGGTTTTCAGTTTTCCGCAGACGGTGCCGATCCAGACCAAATGAAGACGTGAGGCGAGGAGCGCCAAGTTCCAGAGAGGCGCGTCAACAATCATGAACGCTAGGTTCGAAATCACTGTGCCAGCGGGCAAGATGCCGACAGGAAACCATTCTCGCCGTTCAGAGCTGACGGAAGGGATGATGATGGCATGCGCCCGTGGAATTGGTGCCATGTGCTGAAACCAATGCGGAACATCGGCGAGCTGGTCACGGGTCTCCTTCTTTTTGCTCACTGCACGCAGCGACCGCACCTCCGATAGACGTCTAGCCACTTCTGGGACCAAGTTAGCCTTTTCAAGGTCCGCATCACCTAAAACGAGACAGCTTCGGCTGTGTCCTTGCAGGAAATCTTGCGATCCGAAAAACGGGCGTATTCGATCTGGCAACCATGCCGCCATCTGGCCGATTGTTCGTTTCTCGTCGAGGTTCAGGATTAGGTTTCCACCATCATTGGGGACGCTTCCAGTGAGCATGTCAGGCAGCGCCCTATTGATTGGCTTTGGGACACTGTGAACATAAAGAATTTCCCCTTCGGTAAGGTAAGGGCTGATTACCTGAACGTCTCGCTTGAACGAGCCGTCATCAATAACCTTCTTTCGACTATGATCTCTTGTTCCAATACCAACAATGACGCAGGTCACTCCGGCGTTTCGTGCTGCACTGTTCGACCATTTGAAGGAATGGTGTGCGTAGAATATTTCAATATCTGAACGCAGAACAAACGGCCACAATTGAGGAAGCTGGCGGCCCTGACAGATTGAGTTGGTTGCTACAAGCGCGGCAGCGCCCTTAGTTCTTCTGATAAACTCGCTGGCCATGATGAACCAGCAACCGACGTAGTCAACATAGCCATATTTCTTGGTGTAGCGGCCAAGGATGAACTCCATGTCATCTTGATGCTCGCCTTCTTTCTTTCCCTTGCCCAAATATGGCGGGTTCCCGCAGATGTAGGTCTCCCCACCCTCATTCTCGAAATCAATCTGCGCCTGATCCAGCGGTGTGTGGAAGAGGTCCTCGGCGTGATACCGCACCCCGGTCCCCGTCGGCGGACACACCGACAGCCAGTCCAGCCGCAGGGCGTTGCCCTGGGTGATCCAGTTCTGCGCGTTCAGCGGCAGGAATTCGGCCCGCGCCTGCACCTCGCCGCGATAGGTCACGTCGCACTGGAACTCGGCGATGATCAGCGCCAGACGGGCGATTTCGGCGGCAAAGTCGCGCAGCTCGATCCCTCGGAAGTTGGTCTTTGGGATGGCGGTCTTGGCGTCAGCCTCGCCCCGGCGCTGGTTGATCACCACCTCGATCGCCCGCATTTCCTTATAGGCGATGACAAGGAAGTTGCCCGATCCGCAGGCGGGGTCAAACACCCTGATCTTGGCCATCCGGTTGCGCAGGTTCAGCAGCTTGCGGGGGTTGTCGCCCGCCTCCTCCAGCTGCGCGCGCAGGTCATCCAGGAACAGCGGGTTCAGCACCTTCAGGATATTCGGCACCGAGGTGTAGTGCATGCCGAGCGCCGAGCGCTCGCCCTCATCTGCCACGGCCTGGATCATGGAGCCGAAGATGTCGGGGTTGATCTTGGTCCAGTCGAGGCTGCCGATGTGAAGCAGGTAGCTGCGCGCGATCTTGGAAAAGCGCGGAACGTCGGTGTCGCCCGAGAAGAGACCGCCGTTGACATAGGGAAAAGCGTTGGCCCAGTTGCGAAGGCCGGACGCGGGGCGATCGGTGATCTTGGTGTTCATCGCCCGGAAGATTTCGCTGATCACCCAGTGGGTGTTGCTGCTGTCCTTGTCGCTGAACTGGCCCACGGTGGTGGTGAACAGGGTGCCGCCGTTGAAGATGCCGGTGTCTTCGGCGAAGAAGCAGAAGATCAGCCGGGCCATGAAGTGGTTCATGTCGTGGCGGCGCGCCTCGGTTCCCCATTCGGGGTTGTCCTTGAGCAATTCGACATAGAGCCGATTCAGGCGGCCGGTCGCCTTGATGTCAAAGGCGCTTTCGCGGATCTGCTTGACGGTGGTGATGCCAGCGAGCGGCAGGAAGAAGCCGAAGTGGTCATGGAAATCGCGATAGGCGCAAGCAATCGGCGCGTCGTCGGAGGTGAGATCTTCGGCTTCGAGCGTCTCGCCGTCGGTGGCTAGGATGAAGCGCGCCTTTCCTCTGGTCGTGGCGGGGCTGGTGCGCAGCGCCGCGAGGGTGGCAGAGGTTTGTCCTTGATCGCAGGTGGCGATGTGGATGTTATTGGCTTGGAGAACGCCGCCAAGGTCTGACTTGTTCGACACGCCGGAGCGCAGGCGCTTGAGGGTGGTTTCCTTGTTGCCAAAAGCCTCCAAGAACTGGAAAGGAAACTCCTGCCGGTCAAAGGGTTTCTCGGCCAGTTCAGATATGGCCTGTTCAATTTCAACGGCGTTCATTCGTGCAATCCAAAGCGCATCGGGGCTCTGCCACAGTCGGCGAATTTCCTACCTTTGCCAAGTCCTTGAGCCCGAGAAGCGCCCGTCAATTATCGATGCAAACAGGGAGCGCTTAATTGTCCCTGTCGTCCTGTCTCGACATGCTGCCTGTTGGACCTGATTGAGGCTGCAAGCTGTTGTCACAGGCCGATGCTCTTGTCGTCGAGGTCGATCAGTCCCCGCCCGACCCGATCTGCGACATCCGCAGTGCGGAACTCGTGCTCATAACCTACCGAGACGTTCCGCAGCAGCGTGCCGCCGGGCAGTCGCGTATCTGCAGCCCGATGAGTATGGCCGAAGATCCAGGCGTCGGGCCGATAGCGATCGATCAGATCCTCCAGATCGCTGGCGAAACATGGCGAAAGGGGCGTCATCCCTCCCGCGACTGCGGCAGAGGGTGCGTGGTGCGTCACCACGACAGTTTTCCCACGCCAAGGCTTGGCCAGTTCCGAAATCAGCCAAGACTTCTGGCGCTCGTGGACGACGATGGTGTCCTCGGGCTCGAGCTCACGTTCAGGGCCTCCGATCAGGATCGCGCCATATCCGTAGTCGGGCATGATCCGCGCGTTCCAGATCGAGTCCTCGACAGCCGCTTCGCCCTCGGCCTCGAACAGGCGCAGGTCGGTCCAGAGCGTGGTCATCAGGATGCGGGTATCGCCCAGTTCCATCCGGCGGCATTGCCCGAAGGCGCATCCGGCTTCGTGGCAGATCCGGTCCAGATCGGCGTCGAGCGTGCCGAGATTGCCGCCATAGTAGTCGTGGTTGCCCGGGAGAATGACGGTCTTCGCTGACGGGTAGTGCGTGCCCAACCATTTGATGGCGCGAGGCCATTTATGGGCAGCGTGTTCCGTAAGGTCGCCTGCGATGATCAGGGCATCTGCTTCCTGGCCGGCATGTTGGATCTCCTCGCCTAGGCGGTGCAGGAGATCGCGATCGGTGATTTCATCGAGATGTAGATCGGCCAGGACGAGGATTTTCATGGCGTGACCTCCGGCAGCAGACCGCGCAGGAGAATGGCGGCCTCAGCGCCGACTGGCACCTGATCCGGGTAGGCGAGCGATACGTTTCTGACCCGCGTTCGCCCGACTATGGCTTCGATCCGCCAGTGCGTATGCCCAAACAGCCAGGCTTCGGGCTGATCTGTCTCGATCATCGGCAGCAGGTTCGATCCATAGACTGGATCCGTGTCACCGCGTTGGTCGCCAATCAGATCGGGGTGGGGACAATGATGGGTGACGACGATGGTCTTTCCTGAAAAAGGCTCCGACAGCTGTTTCTCCAGCCAGGCGCGATGGTCGGCATGGGCGATGGCGGTATCCGACGGCCTGATCCGGCGGAAACCGGCGCCGCCGTGCCGGATGTATTTGTAGTCGTTCATGACACGCTGTGCCGTCGCCATCGCACGGGCCGGATCGCCCTGCAGCGCGAAATCTGTCCAAAGCGTGCAGCACAGATAACGGGTATTGCCGATGACGATCACAGACTTCTGCGCGAAATTCGCGCCAGCATCGGCACAGATCGCGGCGAGCCGATCATCGCCGTGAAGGACGTGATCATAGTAATCGTGGTTGCCCGGCAGCAGATAGATCCGCCCGGGAGCGACGTAGCGCGTGAGGTGGCGGATCATGTGCGGCCAGCGGACCTTGGGCTTGTTCGCCAGGTCGCCGGCGACGATCAGCCCGTCCAGGCCAGTCAAGAAATCCGGGGGCAGCGCCGCAAACGGGTCGCGTCCGGCTTGGAGCCACATGTCGAGATGGAGATCGGCAACGACGAGCACAGACATAAACTGGGTCTTCCGGGAACTGACAGGGTGGAGGACTATTTCAGATTGAGAAACGAAAGCACATCAGAGAGTCGCCTGATCTGGCCGAGACCCGGCGCATTGTCTCCGGGCACAAAGTGCAATGTAGACATCCCGGCCGTCTTCGCGCCCTCGATGTCCGAGGTCAGGCTGTCACCAACCATCAGGATTTCATGTGCCGGAAATTCAAACCTTGCTTGCAGCGCTTCAAAGAAGGCGGGTTCGGGCTTCACAGCGCGAACGGCAGAGTGGCAGGAATAGCATCTGACATCAAGGAACTCACCCAAGAAGGTCAGTGCGGGGATAATGTAGGGTGGCGCCAGATTGCTGGCCAGTGCGATGCGGAATCCGGCGCTGTGCAGCCTTTCAAGGACGGTGAGAGCCTCGGGCATGGGTTCGATCGAGATCAGTTCAATGTCGAGATCGCGTTGCCACTCCGGCTGAAACTCCACGCCGCAGGCGGCTGCGAAGAGTTTGATGGTTGGGATCGGCTCCTTTCGCGGGTCAAGTAGGACGGCACCCGGGGTTGAGCGCGCAGCGGCCAGCAAAGATCGCCAAGGGTTGGTCGGGTTGGCGATCCTCAACAGGGTGCCGAAACAGTCAAAGGCCACTGCCCGCACCGGCCTATGATCCATTTCATTCATCACTTTCACCGAGTTGGGTTCGATTTGACCTTTCATCGTAGCGATATCCCGGCGGGATGATCAGGTTGCGGACGGATAGGTGGCCACCGATGCACTGCGCGCAAAGATGATCCCCTTCGCCAAACGCAGCCAGGGAATCCGTGGTGAATCTCGCGATGATCTCGCCGTCATACCCGACGGCGATGGTCTCGCCGCGCACCACGGCATGACCCGATGGGACCTGCGGATCCAGAACGACAGAGCAACCGGTGCAAAGCACTGTCGGAAAAGCGCATCCGGGTTCGACCTCGTCCCAGTGGTGATTGACCGGAAGGTGCGCCGCTCGCGCCTCGATCTCTGGAAGCGTCACCGGGCGGAAATCCCACATGTCCACGCCGACGTTCACGCTGTTGCGAGTGCCGGGCCAGTTTTGGTGGACATGGCCGAACAGTTGCAACCCGCTGCGTCGGGCCCCCGGGAAGGTGATCATCGGATAGTGGCACAGGCAAAGTCGCCGTCCATCGACAAGTATATCCGCCATCTGGGTCATGCTGTCCCACGGCAGATCGCGGATCCACGAGCGGTCGTGGTTGCCAATCACAAGATGTTTGCGGCCGGGAATGGCATGGAACATCTTGCGCACCTCTGCGCGCTGAGTGTCAGTCGCTTTGCTGATGGCGAAATCGCCCAGAATCCAGAGGTCATCCTCAGGACGGACGCGCGCCTGCAGTTCGGCGATGATCGCCGCATCCATGCTGCGTGCGTCCGGAAAGGGTCGAGCACAGAAGGCTATGATGTTCTCATGGCTGAGGTGCAGGTCTGCCGTGAACCAGGTTGTCATGTGCCGTGCCTTTTGGGTTGATATGCTGACCGAAGCAGATCCAGTTCGCGCCGCGCGGAATGAAGCTGGTCACGCAGACACGCCATATGCTGTCGGGCCACCATCGCACCTGTGGCCATGGAGCCGCCCGTCTCCTTGTCGAGTGCCGCACCTGCGAATTGCATGAGGATCAGAAGGCCCTCCACCGTCGCGGCTTCATCCGCAGCGTCTGTCAGCGCATAGGACACATGTCCGAGAAGCGCCTTTCTCCCGGCCATTCGATCCTCCTTCTTCCTACGCATTGAACGTCCTCCCTTGCCGATTCAGAACTGCTGAGCGCAGGGCGGCGGCGAGTTTGACAGCATCATCCCGGCGTAGCCATGTGTAGCCGCGGAGAATGACCTCGTCTGGCATGACGCCCGCCGGCCATTCGGTGTCTAGGCGATACCATCTGCTCCGGCTGCGAGCCCAGTTCCCGCCAAGATCGAGTGCAATCAGCACCGAGGTGAAAATCCTCTTGCCGTCGCTCAGCCGCGGGTGGCCAGACACGGTGCCCGTCAGGCAGGGCACCCCCGCGAAATCGATCGCGGCAAGCCACTCATTAAGAACGGGCGCGTCAGCCAGGGCCTCGGGCGTCGGATCCGTCTGCGCCTCGGCGGCAGCGACGGCGATCATACTCAGCATCGGCATCTCCAAACATAATCAGATGGTAGGTTTCGAGAGGGCCGCAGCGACAAAGCGCCGCCCCCAACGGTCTGGAAGGGCATCGCGCGGTGTGGGGGTGAGGCGGTGTCGCGCACGCGGATGGAGGCGTTCATCTGACAGAGGCAGATCCGCCACAAACAGGGGATCGCGTCCGGCAGCGTCAGGTATGTCCTGTCATAGCCGTAGGAGACCGCATCGCCGTCGTGCTGGATTTGGCCAGCGAGCACAGCGTCGGATTGGCTGGAGAGCCATGCCAGAACGTCAACTTCGTCAAAGCGTCGAGACACGACGGCTCCAGGTTTCGGGCATGCGCCACCAGCGGGCGAAAGGCCCGGGATGCGATGCGGATGGGTTTGAACAGGTTTCGGCGGCGGCCCAGAACCGCCTTGAGGATATGGATAGCCATGTCCAAACCGTGCCCGCAAGGCGAATTTCTTCGTGATTTCATGGGCTTGTTTTGTTCCCAGTTTTTCAAGA
Organism: Pseudogemmobacter sp. TB195; assembly: GCF_058313095.1. Classification (NCBI taxonomy): domain Bacteria; kingdom Pseudomonadati; phylum Pseudomonadota; class Alphaproteobacteria; order Rhodobacterales; family Paracoccaceae; genus Pseudogemmobacter; species Pseudogemmobacter sp. TB195. The sequence continues at coordinate 136,605 of NZ_JBZEGG010000004.1, read as the reverse complement.
AGCAAATCTGCCGATCAACCCCTTGGCGCCGATGGCATTCAGAGGTCAGGTGAGAGGTTTTTCAAAATGCATGAGACGTTGACTGACCACCAGCTAAGCATCCCCTCAGGCCAGCAGCCAAGTGCGTTGCAGGCGTGGGCGCATCCGAATCCGACCAGAAACGGGCTCCTGTGCGAATCGCAACGGATTCCGACAAGGCCTTCCTTCGCCGCGTCTCGGCACGGGATGAACACACAGTTGAGAGGTGCCTTGCAGGTTAGCCGGCAGCCACGCACCCTCCGCAGATGTCTTTCTGCCAGGTATCTCCAGTGTGCGTGTTGCGACTGTCCGCGCCAGTCAAATGCCTCCGATGGCATCAGTTCCGCCGCGTCGCAGGTGCGTGATCTATCGGACAAAAAACCATAGGAATCAGTTTCATGGAAAAATTATTGGGTTTCTTTGGGATTCGATTCGACTCTGTAAAAGCGAAATTTTATAATGATGATGGGTTCACACGAAGACGTGGGCCTAGACAGGAAATGCGCACGGTTTCGATCCCGATACCTCCTTGAGACGTATCACCTATAGGGATGGTCGCCATCATAGTTACGCCCGTGGGGAGGGGCCGGAAACGGCAGGGTCTCCCGTAGTCTCTAGTTCAGGGCGTGCGGCCTGGGCGAAAGATCCATCGATGGCTTGTTCGACGGACTTTCGCTATGCAGAGTATTCAAGATCATATGCATCATGCTGCGGTTTTTCCGCGGGCTGATGATCGTCGTCCCAGCTCGTGGGGACGCACGCTGCTGGCTGCATGGCCGGCGGCGACTTTTGCATGTCGTGATGCAGGTGGATCGCGTCGGTCGGCGGGGCCGACCAGCGTCTGCTTCTTGAAAAATGAATCGACGCGGAAAAATCAGAAATCATCGCAAAATCAGCGTGTTGACTCGAATCTTTACGTCTGCGACGTGACGTGCAGCATGCCGAAAATCGGCAAAACGGGCGCGATCATTTCGCGGCGCGGCGGCCAAGTCATGCCTGAACGGGAGGAGGGCGGGGAAATGTAACGGAAAAGGTAAAGCCCGGATCCTGCAAGATCCGGGCCTCAAAAGTCACAGCCGGGCGAGCCGACCTTAGATTCACACAGGGATCATATCCCAGGTCCTCCACTCGGTCAAACAGTCATCGTCTGGGCTCTCGCCCGGAAGCGAAGAAGTATTGGCTAATCCAATGGAATATCACGAAATCGACCACGACACCTGGGCTTACGGGGAGGCCCGGAACAAGCGCGTCAAGAAGATCGAACTTAACCCGATCCACGGCGTGCTGCCTTTCACCGGAGTCCGCAATCCGATCACGACCAGCAGCGTGTCGCAGAAGGTGATGCTGACCTACATGACGGCTGCGAACGGTTGGCAGCGCAAGGTTGGCGCCGCGGAAAGTGCTGCAGAGGCCGCCGCAGGGGAGGAAGCCCTGATCGACCCTGACGTATATGACGTCGAATTTCAGCCGCTGACTTTCCCCTACGAATATCCCAAAGGAAATATCCGGCCCCATACCATCGACATCCGGGTCACGTTCAACTCGGGCCTGCGGCGCTTCATCTTCGTTCGCAACGCCGAGAGCCTGAGCAAGCCTTGGGTTCAGGAAGAAATCGACGCGATCCAGAATGCGGTGCCAACCCATGAGGCACACGAGTTCATGGTGGTGAACGCTGACACCTACACCAGAGCGCGCCGCGACAATCTTCGGCGGATGCATCGTCTCGTTGCCTTCATGCCCGATCCGGTCTCGGATCGGATGGTGGCAGCTGCCGCGAGTGAGCTGAAAACGCTCTGGCGGATTTCCGACCTGTGCGGTGTTGTCGACTTGGCACCGGCGCGCGTCATGCAGTCCTGCCTGCGCCTGATCGCGGCGAAGTCCCTTTGCGCAGATATGGATGCCGTCATCTGCCGGCACTCGCGGATCTGGAGGGCTGTGTGATGGCCATGCCTTTCCCCAACTATAAAATTCCGTCGGGCCTGCGTGTTATGAAGTCCGGGGTGTCGCATGCGATTCATCCCGCAGGCGATGGGACCTTTCGTTTCACTGATCTCGGGACCGGCAATACGGAAGTCATGTCCTACCGGGAAATCCTGCACTATCTTCGCCTCCCGGGTGTTTCTGCAGCGAACATGCTGAGCACGACCTCTGCCGCAGCCGCGCGGACTCGCGACGGTGGCTTCCACTACCGCGACCAGTTGCACCAGAAAATCAAGGCTCAGATCGATCCGCGTATTGCCTTCTGCATGGGGGTGGACGCGTTGGAAACCATTGGTGTTCCGATCTCCGCTGCCGCGATGGACAAGCTGGAAAACCGCAAGGTGATCCGACGGGTCGCATCTGAGCACTATAAGGGCAAGCCGATCATCATCTCCGGATCTGACGTGCGCGGGGGATCGGAAGTGACCGTCATTCCTCTGCCCACTGGACGGACTTTGTTCAAATATTGGCGCCGGTTCCGCGAGTCGGGCTATGACGAAATGTCCCTGCCAGACCAGGCGTGGAAGCGGGGCAATCGTGTGCGCCGCATCGCGCTGCGTGTGGTCGAACTGATGTCGCAGACCTTGGACGAAGCATGGCTCGACACCAGAACGCCCACGATTGCACACGCCCTGAGGCATCTTCACGGCCTGATTGCTGCCGAAAACCAGAAGCGGTTGCGCAACGGGCTCAAGCCGTTGCCCCGCGTAACCCATAAGACATTGGCCGAGCATTCGAAGAAAATCTCGGAGACTGCCCGGCAGATTGCCCGTGATGGCCAGCGGGCTGTCGAGAACAACCGTTCTCGCGGGGCCAGTGACACGCGGGCACTGTTCATCGGCGAGCTCGTCCAGGTTGATGAGTGCAAGTTGTCCATCATCACGGTGGCCAAGCGGCGCGGCTGGTGGGAGAATCTGACCGCCGAAGAGCAGCAGACCCTGGAGGAAATCGATGAGATTATCCGCTCTCGCCTTTGGCTGATCCTGATCCTCGATGTTGCATCTCGCATGCCCCTTGGCTGGGTCCTGACCGACAATCCTGGAAAGGAGGCCATGCTCGAAGCCATTCGCATGGCCATGCGGGACAAAACCCGCGAAAAGATCCTCTATGGCTGCGAGTGCGATCCCATGCCTGCGGTCGGCATCGCATGTTTTGTTTACGACAATGGTGCGCCTGGGCGGAATGCGGATGTGAAGTCGGCCAATCTTGGGCTCGACGTTCAGACCGTCGATGCCCGCGCCTATCATGGCGTCGAAAAGCCCTACGTCGAGCGGATGTTCGGGTCGCTCGAGTCCCGGGTCATCAACATGCTCCACGGCTATACGGGTCGGAAAGCGGGGCACCTGACCGGCTACGATGCGATCAAGAATGGTGTTCTGGATCTTCAGGAACTCTACGGCATCCTCACCCGCTATTTTGTCGACGAATATCCCTACGAGCGCCATTACGGAGCCACCATGATGGGGGCTCGGCCGTTCAACAAGCTGGAGGAAATCAACAGGGATTACGGTTTCATCCCCGCTCCGGCCGATCACGACCGCCGTATCCATCTCGGGTGGCGCAGCGTGGTCACCGTCACCGATGATGGCGTGAAGGCCTTCGGTCTTCCCTACACGTCGCCTGAGCTTCAGGCCTTGAAGGACAGCATTCACGGAAAGGTTGCCGTTTACACCGATCCCGATTGCATCGACCACGTCAGCATTGTGATCGAAGGGCATCCGGAGCCGGTTTTGGCTGAACTGAGCTGGACGGCGATGAAGGGGCTTACCCTGCATGAATTCCATGAAATTGCCCTGGCATCGCGCGCGGAAGACCCCGATGAAACGGAGGTTTTCGAAGCCCGCCTCGTCCGAGTCCATCGCGAACGGTATGAACAGATGCAGTTCATTGCGATGGAGCGCAATCTCGGCCGCAGTTTCATCACGGCGAGGGAAGCCGAGGCCAAGGCTGCGGTGATCGCGACCGGCGTCCAGACTTCCTGTGTCGAAGACATCGGTGAAACGGCGCGCGCGGGTTCTGTCACCGATCAGGGTCCGGGTCGTGGCGTGCGGAAGGTGGGGGCAGGGTTCCAGCCCGCAATTGATGGAAAGCAGGCAGGCAAGGACGTCACCCCGCGGCCGGTCACTCAGGCCCGGCTTGGCAAGCCCAATACCAAGGGAAAACTGTCATGAGCTTTATCAACCCCGCCAAGGTGGCTGTTCTCGCCACCCTCAAGGACAAACACTACGGATTTCCCCGCGCAGATGATCTGCGCGGTGGGCTTCAGGATGTCTTGGAAGACTACTGTGCGAAAGCATCGCTCGGGAAGGATTTCGAGGCACGTGGTCTGCTGGTGACCGGACCATCCCGGGTCGGGAAGACGACGGAACTTCGCAAACTGATCGGCGCATTCAATGGGAGCGACACGATCATGCCCGATGGCCGTCCGGCAAAAATTGCGTCCGTGATGTTGAAGGGCACACTGACCTGGAAAGATCTCGGCATCTACACTCTCAAGACCGGTATGGGATTCCCCTCCGAGAAGCGCATGACCCAGCATGCGGTTTGGCATCTTGTCCAAGCCCAGGCAAAGGCTCAGGGCGTCGTCGGTATCCACTTCGATGAGTGCCAGCACATCTTCCCAAAAGAGGGGCGGGCGGAACGCAGTAAGATCCTGGACAGCTTCAAGTCCCTGCTGAAGGATCCGGACTGGCCGATGGTGCTAATTCTGTCCGGTGTCGACGAGTTGGCAGGTCACATCAAGTCTGATGAACAGATCGACGCACTTCTGGATGAGGTGGCGTTCCCCGAAATAAACCTGAACCAGCAGGAGGATGTCGACGAACTGAATACCCTTTGTCATGCCTATGCGGAGATGGTCGGGCTGGATTTTTCTGATCTGGCTTCCATCGACTTTTTCCAGCGTCTCGCCCTTGCCTGTGCGGATCGTTGGGGATTGGTGATCGAACTTTTGATCAACGCCCTGGTGAACGCGGTTCTTGAGGGGGGCGACACTATCCGGTCCGAGCATTTCTGTCAGGCGTTCACCAAGGGAACCCGGTATCGGCCCGGGATCTCGCCGTTTTCGATCAGCGACTTCGAGAAGCATTTCGAGCGCCAGAAACTCGCCAAGCTTTGGGATGAACGCAAGAAGGCAAACAAGTCCGAGTAGCTGTCGGTGGGTTCAGCCCAGATCTGAAAAATCGCAATCAAAACAAAGGGCCCGCGCCAGTCGCGGGCCTTTTCATTTTCGTGGCTCATGATCGCGCGTGCGGTTTCGACCTACAAGCTTATGGGTAAAAGCAACATGGTTATGCTCCAATGCCTCGGAGGTCACATAATATATTATTAAAATCAATAGGTTGTGGCGTCTCTACTGATTCGAATTATTCGGCTGCGCGCTCATATGCTCCACTGACAGGTGTCATTGAAGCATATGAGAGCGGGTTGTACCCATAAGCTTGCACTGACCCCGCCATGACCTGCATTCCTGCACATGAGCCGACTTAAATGGAAGAGCGCGGATCGACATGGATTCGCGCCTTTCTCGTTTTATATCAGCGTGTTGTGTCGCTATGCTGCTTCAGGATCTGAGCAAACGCATCCGATCGCCGATCCCGTTACCGATCCATTGTTGCCCGAGGCGACAATGATCTCTTTCGCCGCGCGTCTTGCGGTGGCAAATCGTGTGTGTCGGCTCTTTACCCCTTTGTGGGCCCCTCGGGCTGGATCTGACGGCCCAGGTTAACGAGATGAGGGTCAGATATAGCTCCTGGCCGACTATGGTGGTTAGACGCGCCCGATCTCTTCGGGGCTTCGGATGATGGGCTTGTCTGGATCAGGTTAGAACGACTGGCCCTTTCGGAGATCCCTGGACGGCGGGTGCGCGCCTGGCCCGGGAATGCGTATCTCAGGATCGTGTCCGAGGCGTCGTCCTTGCTTCTCGACCGCTGCGAGCCCTTGTCCAGACCTGGCGCTGTTGCATCTCGTCGATGTCTCGCCGTCTCTTCCCAAAGATTTTCGGCACGCTGGCACGCGCATGACGTGCCGGGCAAAGCTGGCAGCGGGGCCGCATTTTTCGGGATCCGGGCGCGAGACCACCTCACAAAACCGGATCGGCAACGCATGGATCGACATGCTGGATGTTGAAATCGTGGGCGAATGTGCCGAGATGATAGGTTCCTCCCTGCTGTTCGGGAAGAACCGAGGTGTGACATCTTGCAGTTCCGGAACGCTTGCCGAAGCGGTTTCAGGCGGGGTCACGGTTCCTATAGGCGACCCTGAAGTGGTTCTGAAGCTCTTCGAGGCCCTGCGCTTTGCGGAGGGTGCCGTTCAGGATCGCCCACAAGGTCGCTATGGTTGCATCCACGCATGGTGGACGCGGGACGGCGGCAGCAATTCATGGTTTGAGCCTGACCCTGCGATCCTGCGAAACCACATCATGATGAGCTGGCTGCTTGAGCGCAATTCCATGGTGCTGGACGAAAAGGTGAGCGAACGACGGTTCCACTGCCTTCAGCCCGCCGCGGAAGAAATTGATCATAGGTGAGGCCTAGCGCAAGCTTTCATCGCAACGGCGCATTCTGGGTGAGGTGGCATGAAAGCCAGAAACTGCTTTGGCGACAGCTTCTCGCGAAACATGATCGCACCCTCTGTCGCTTCGTGCAGTTGACAGAGCTGTTTCGTCAGGTCAACGCCGATGATCGATGCCTCGTCCTTACTGGTTCCTGCCGATCCTGTCCGGATCCCTATGGCACATAAGTGCTGTCAGGAGGGGCGACCAACCTGTCGTCACTGATCGGTCGCGGTGTCAGATCAGTCGCGCATCCGGCCGCCATCGTCCCAGACCGGTGCCAGATGCACCCGTGCCGGGCGGCGCTCGCCGAGGATTTCGACCTCCAGCGCCAGACCGTCTTCGACGCGGCCAGCGGGAATGAAGCCCATTGCCAGGGACTTGCCGGTCCAGTGGCTGTAGCCGCCCGAAGTGCACCAGCCGACGACTTTTCCGTCCAGCCAGACCGGCTCCCAGGCCACGACATCGGCATCGGTGACATCGACCTCCATCGTGACAAGGCGGCGCGCGGGGCCGGTTTCGCGTTCCTTCAGCGCGGCCTCTTTGCCGATCCAGTCGACAGGTTTTGTCCAGGCGATGAACCGGTCAAGACCGGTCTCGGCAGGGGTGTAATCGGGCGAGAATTCGCGCCCCCAGGAGCCGAACCATTTGTCGAGCCGGAGGCTCATCATCGCCCGCATCCCGAAGGGGGTGATGCCCAGATCCGCGCCGGCCTTCAGCAGGACCTCCCAGAGATGGCGGACAGACATCTGGTCGCAAAAGATCTCATATCCCAGATCGGCGGTGTAGCTGACGCGCTGAACAATGCAGTTCGCCATGCCGACGGTCATCGGCTTTACATCCATGAATTTGAACGATTTCGCCGAGACATCGGTGCGGGTGACGCGCGCCAGCAGCTTGCGGGCATTCGGCCCGGCGATGGTGAAGCCGGATCGCGTATCCGAGATGTTCTCAACGGTGACGCCCGGCGCGGCATGGTCGTGGAACCAGCGCAGATGCCAGCCTTGCGCGCCATAACTGGCGGTCAGCTGGAATTCGGTCTCAGACAGGCAGGAAACGGTGAAATCGCCGATGATCTTGCCCGAGACCGCCAGCATCGGGGTCAGCGAGATACGCCCCGGTTTCGGGATGCGTCCGGCCATGATGCGGTCGAGCCAGGCGCGGGCGCCCGCACCTTTGACGAGGTATTTGCCGAAATTCTGCAGCTCATTGATGCCGACGCCCTCGCGAAGGCCCCTGACCTCGCGCGCGGTGGCCTCCCAGGCGTTGGAGCGTTTGAAGCTTGGCGTCTCATAGCGCGGCTCGCCGGGCAGGGCGAAGTAATTGACGACCTCAAGCCCGTATTGTTGGCCCCAGACCGCGCCCATCTTGTCGAACACGTCATACATCGGCGTGGTGCGGAAGGGCCGGGCGGCCGGGCGTTCCTCGTTCGGGTAAGAGACGTTGAACCGCATCTGGTAATTTTCGATGACCTTCGGCACGGTATAGCCGGGGCTGGTCCAGGTGCCGAACCGCGCCACGTCAAAGCCGCGCGGGTCGCGTTCGACCTCGCCTTCGATCATCCATTGCGCCAGTGCGAGGCCCATGCCGCCGCCCTGGCTGAACCCGGCCATCACCGCGCAGGCCGACCAGTAATTCCTCAGCCCCGGCACCGGCCCGATCAGCGGGTTCCCGTCCGGAGCAAAGGTAAATGGCCCGTGGATCACGCGCTTGACGCCCGAGCGTTCCAGGACCGGGAAGCGGCGATAGGCAAAGGCGACCGACTCCTCGATCTTATCGAAATTCTCGTTCAGAAGCTCGTGTCCGAATGTCCAGGGCGTGCCGTCGAGTGCCCAGGGCTCGCAGGGTTTCTCATAAAAGCCGATGCACAAACCGCGCCCTTCCTGGCGCAGATAGCTCTCGCCGCCCGGATCCATCACATGCGGGAATTCGCGGCCCTGGGCGAGGATCTCCATGATCTCGGGGATGTCCTCGGTCACCAGATACTGATGCGCCATCGGCAGAAGCGGCAGGTAAACGCCGGCCATGGCGCCGATTTCCCGCGCCCAGAGGCCGCCGGCATTCACCAGATGTTCGCAGGTCACGGTGCCTTTTTCGGTCACAACCTCCCAGCCGTCTTTCGTCGGGTTCGTCTCCAGCACGCGGTTATTCAGGACAATCTCGGCCCCCGCCATTCGCGCGGCCTTTGCATAGGCATGGGTGGTGCCCGAGGGATCAAGATGCCCGTCCAGCGGGTCGTAGAGCCCGCCGATGATGCCGTCGAGACTGACCATGCCATCGGTCAGTTTTGAAATCTCGGCAGGCGAGAGGATCTCGGTATCGAGCCCCATATAGCGGTGTTTCGCGCGCTCGGCCTTCAGCTGTTCAAACCGCGCCGGGTTGTCGGCCAAAGTCACCCCGCCAACATGGTGCAGCCCGCAGGACATGCCGGTGATCTCTTCGAGTTCCTTGTAAAGCCGGATCGTATACCCCTGCAGCGCCGCCATGTTGGTGTCGCCGTTCATGGTGTGAAACCCGCCCGCCGCGTGCCAGGTCGATCCCGAGGTCAGCTCCGAGCGCTCGATCAGCATCACATCCGTCCAGCCGAGCTTTGTCAGGTGGTAAAGCACCGAACACCCAACCACCCCGCCGCCAATCACCACAACCCGGACTGATGTGCGCATAGCCATCCCTTTCAGATCATATCGGGATTATCGGGCGCACCTGGCGGGATTCTTGTTCATCGGCGACTTTGAGTGTCGTTTATACAGCAGGTCTCGGCGATGCGACGGCAGGCGCGGGCCAGTTCCGGCCAGACCGCGCCGATTGCCGCAGGAGACCAGACCCCTTTGCGGCCGCGGCCGTCGCGGATCGGGCTGCCCGTTGCCAGCTGGCCAAGCTGTTCGGCTTTAACCTCGGGCCCGTTCATCGTCACCACCGCGATATGGCGGCGCCGGGCGGCGATCCAGGGCAGAGCGGCCTTGATCCGGGGCCAGAACGGCAGTTTTGACATGAATTCGCGCCGCAACATCACGGCGCAATCCTTCGGCACGGCCCGGATGATGTCGCGTGCGAGCGAGGAGATGATGACGTCATCAATATACATGCCGCCTGCGTTCGTCTCCTGCGGATCTTGCAAAATGGCCGCGTAGAGGCTGGACGGATTGGGAGTAACGCCTGAGTGAAATGCGAGGACCGAAGAGTTCCCGACCGGAAAATGCGCCCCCGGGCGCAACCGGTCGAGCAGCCGGCGCAGCCGCGAAAAGCCAAGCCCGGCGGGGGGCAGCATGAAGAGGCTCGTTTCATCCGTAACCAGGGCCGCCAGACGCCCCAGATCACCGATCACCGCCGAATCGAGGTCGATATAGATGCAGCGCAGATCGCGGGGCGTGATCTCGGGCGAGAGCACCGCGAGTTTTGCACGATAACCGGGCGAAAAGAATTCCGGCTGGCTGAAGGGGGCAGGGAACAGGCATTGGCGGATCCGGGGATCCAGATCCGGGCGCGGGCGGTCGCTGACCAGCACGGCCTCGCGCATCCCGGGCGAGTGGTCGAAAGCCCCCTGGACGATGCAATTGATATGCGCGGCGCCATAGCGCTCCCCCCAGATCGCCAGGATGAGCGCGAAGGGCAAGGGGCCGGGTTCCGGGCTCATTTCTCAGGGATCAGCCCGCGCGGTGCAAAGCGCAGCACCAGCAGGAGGATCACCCCAAGCATCAGGAGCCGCATATGCGCCGCAGATTCCGCCAGCTGGGTTTTCACCGGTCCTGCCGGCAGAACCGAGGTCAGCCAGCCCATGATCATCGGCCCAAAGGATTCTGCCGCCAGATAGAGCCAGCCGATCAGAATGCCGCCCAGAATGGCGCCCTTGTTATTGCCCGAACCGCCAACGATCACCATCACCCAGATCAGGAAGGTAAAGCGCAGCGGTGCATAGCTTGACGGTGTCAGCTGGCCGTCGAGCGAGGTCATCATCGCCCCCGCCAGACCCACCACGGCAGAGCCGAGGATAAAGATCTGCAAATGGCGGTATTTGACATTCTTGCCCATTGCGGCGGCCGAGATTTCATTGTCGCGGATCGCGCGGGTCATGCGCCCCCAGGGGCTGTTAAGCGCGCGTTCACACAGCCACAACAACACCAGTACAACGATGGCAAACAGGCCCGCGTAAAGCAGTTTTACCGCAATGGCCGAGGCCGGAACCGGATCGGCATTCACCAGCCCGATCCAGTCAGTGAAATCCGGATTGCGCTGCAGCTCCAGCTCGTATGGCACCGGCCAGGGGCGGGGCAGGTCGATCAGGTTCTTGACCCCGCGCGCCAGCCAGTCCTCATTCCTCAGCGCGGCGATGATGATCTCGCCGATCCCCAGCGTCGCAATGGCGAGGTAATCCTCGCGCAGGCCAAGCGCCACTTTGCCGATCACCCAGGCCACGGCCCCCGCCAGAGCTGCACCCACCGGCCAGGCCCAGAGCGAGTTGAACCCGAGACCACCGATATGCCCGGCTTTCGACGAGTCATTCGCCTCGACCGCCATGACGGCAGGGTCAAGCAGCGCGCGGTAGATGAAGAAGCAGACCAGCAGGAAAGCGATGGTCGCCAGCGTTCGCGTGCTGCCCTTTGGCAGCTTTTTCTGCATCCAGACCGCCAGCACGATTGCAATAGCGCCAAAGACCAGCGCCGAGAGGATTTCGGGCGTGCCGGCCTCCCAGGCGCCGGCGACGGGTTTGCCCGAGACCAGCGCGACCCCAACGCCGCCAAGGGCAACAAAGCCGACGATCCCGGCCGAGAAGAGCCCGGCCCAGCCCCATTGGATATTCACGCCAATCGCCATCACCGCCGAGATCAGCGCAAGGTTCAGAATATTGAGCGCGAGGTTCCAGCTTTGAAAAAAGCCGGTCAGCAGGAAGAGAACCGCGACGCCGGCAAAGAGAAGGGTATTACGCATCTTACTTGCTCCCCATGATGCCATTGGGCTTCACCAGAAGCACGATGATCAGGATCACGAAACTCACCGCCACTTTGTAATCGGTCGAAAGCGCCTGGTAGAGCCCGTCTCCGAGCCAGCCCTCCGGCGTCAGATAGCCGAGGATTTTACTCCAGGCATTGGTGATCAGGATCTCGGAAAAGGCGATGACAAAGCCACCGATGATCGCGCCGATGGGCGAGCCAAGCCCGCCGACAATGGCGCTGGCAAAAATCGGCAGCAGCATCCCGAAATAGACGAAGACCCGGTAGTTTTTATCAAGCCCGTAGAGCGTGCCGGCAATGGTCGCCAGCGCCGCCGCGATGATCCAGGTCACCATCACCACGCGGTCCGGATTGATCCCCGACAGCAGCGCCAGATCTTCATTGTCGGAAAAAGCCCGCATCGACTTGCCGGTGCGGGTGCGGTTCAGAAACCAGAACAGTGCCACAACGCAGATCACCGCGACGATCACGGAAACCGCCTGCGAGGTGCGTATCGCCAGAGGCTCGGCGAGGCCCGTGGCGGCGCGGAAGGCGGCGGGTGGCAGCAGGAAGCGCTCGCCATCGGCAAACTGAATCTCGCGCGTGCCAAGGATCATCCGCACCAGGCCATTCATCACGAACATGACGCCGATCGAGGCGATCATCAGGATGATCGGTTTCGCTTTGGCACGGCGGTAAAAGCGGTAGACGACGATATCAGAGCCCAGCACCAGCACCGAGGTCGCGATGATCGAGAATGGCAGCGCGATCAGTGCCGTCGGCAGCGGGCCGGCCGAGACGCCCCAGCTTTGCAGCATCCAGGTGAAAAGGATCGCCATCACCGTGCCAAGCGCCATCGTATCGCCATGCGCGAAATTCGAAAACCTCAGCACCGCGAAGACCAGCGAGACCCCAAGCGCGCCAAGCGCCAGCTGGCTGCCATAGGTCAGCCCCGGCACCAGTATGAAATTGGCGAAAGCCACAAGGGCGTTGAGAATATCCATCAGCCCGTGGCCTCCGTGCAAATCAGCATCTCGGTCTTGTTTTCCGACCAGCCATTGACGCCCTGCAGCATCAGCTGCGCGCCATTCGACGGGGCAAGAAAGAAGACACCATAGAAGTTCGGGCCGATCTGGCCCCCGTAAACAAGATCGCCGCCCGAGGTTCTGTCGAGCATCACAAGATCGGTCGCATAGCCTTGGCTCTGGACCTCAATCTTTTCCGGGCCCGCATGGGTGCGGTAATGGCGGCTCGTCTCTTTGCAGCTGCCGCCGCAACATTCATACCGGACGCTGCAGTCGAGAGTGCGGGCGCTTACACTCTCGGGGGGCAGGGTGCAAAGGACTGCCATGACAAGCGCCGCCTTCCTGGCTGACAGGGGCAGAGCGACGAGGGGCGCGCGTATGTGGAATGAGCAAAAGTGAGCGAAAGCATCACATCTGAAAACCGCATTGCAGCTGAGACGCCGAACCGTCAGCGCGGGGCCCGAAGAAAGCAGAACAGGGGCCAGCGGGGGGATCCTGCGCACCTTTTCAGCCCCCGAGGAAGGACTTGCGGACCTCCGGGTCCGACAGCAGCGCCGCGCCCGTGTCGGTATAGCGGTTCGCGCCCTGAACCAGCACAAAGCCCTTATCCGCGATCTCCAGCGCCTGGCGGGCGTTTTGTTCCACCATCAGGATCGAGATGCCGGTGCGGGCGATCTCGATGATGCGGTCGAACAGCTCATCCATCACGATGGGCGAGACCCCGGCGGTCGGCTCGTCGAGCATCAGCACCCTGGGCCGCGTCATCAATGCGCGCCCGACCGCGACCTGCTGGCGCTGGCCACCGGAAAGCTCGCCCGCCGCCTGGTTGCGCTTTTCCTTCAGGATCGGGAACAGGTCATAGATCTGCGCCATCGTATCCTGGATCCCCTCATCCTCGCGGATGAAGGCGCCCATTTCGAGGTTCTCTTCCACCGTCATCGTGGTGAAAATGTTCTGGGTCTGCGGCACAAACCCCATCCCCTTGCGCACCCGCGCCTGGGGAGAGAGTTTCGTGATATCCTCGCCATCCAGCCGGACCGTGCCGGATCGCAAGGACAGCATGCCGAACACCGCCTTCATCGCGGTGGATTTGCCGGCGCCATTCGGGCCGACGATCACCGCGATCTCGCCCTTTTCTACGGCCAGCGTGCAGGAATGAAGGATATCAACCGGGCCGTAGCCGCCGGTCATGTTTTCGCCGATGAGAAAAGGATGCGCCATTACGCCTCCCCGAAAGTAAGAATGTTGAAATTACCCTGATGCGCGGGGGAGATCCCGACCCACCGCCTCATGCGCCGGCCTTCAGCTTGTTCTTCAGGCCGCGGCCCAGATAGGCCTCGATCACGCGCTCATCGGCGCGCACTTCGGCGGCACTGCCTTCGGCCAGCACCTTGCCTACGGCCATGACGATCACCGGGTCGCAGAAGCGACCGATAAAATCCATGTCATGCTCGATCACGCAGAATGTATAGCCGCGCTCTTTGTTCAGACGGACGATGGCATCGCCGATCGAGTTCAGAAGTGTGCGGTTCACCCCGGCGCCGACCTCGTCCAGAAAGACGACCTTCGCGTCGACCATCATGGTGCGGCCCAGCTCCACGAGCTTTTTCTGCCCGCCGGAAATCTGGCTCGCCTTGTTATCGGCGATATGGCTGATGGTGAGGAATTCAAGCACCTCATCGGCCCTGGCGCGCAGGCGTTCTTCTTCTTCGCGGATCTTGCCGCGTGAGAAGAGGGCGTTCCACAGATGCTCGCCATGCTGCTGGCCCGGCACCATCATCAGATTCTCGCGCACCGTCATCGAGCCGAATTCATGGGCGATCTGGAAGGTGCGCAGCAGGCCCTTATGAAACAGCTCATGCGGCGCAAGGCCGGTGATCTCTTCGCCATCCATAAAGACTTTACCGGATGTCGGCGGCAGACGGCCTGCGATCACATTGAACAGGGTGGATTTCCCGGCTCCGTTCGGACCGATCAGCCCGGTGATCGTGCCCGTGCGGATCTCAAGACTGGCGCCATCGACAGCATGAAAACCGCCAAAATGCCGGTGAAGGTTCTCGACCCGGATCATACACATCCCCTGATTGCCCCCGCTGATACTGCCGTCAGACGCGGCCGGGTGGCGCTTTGTTTGTCACAGGCCCGCGCGGATGCACGGGCCTGCAAGGCCTGTCAAGGCAGAGACCGGGGCAATTCCCCAATGTCAGCCGGAAATCAGTGATATTTCACCGTTTCCCACTTTCCGTCCTTGATTTCATATTCGCGGTAGCGCCCGGTGACGTCGCCATTCTCCAGGAAGGTCACGCCGGTGGCGCCTTCATAGTTGATGGCTTTGCCGGCCGCGATCAGCTCCAGCGCCTTGCCCAGCTCGCCGGGGTTGATCACCTCGCCCGAGCCATCGGCGGGGCCATTGGCGACCTCCATGATCTTGTCTTTGTAGACCTTGGGATCGGTCGACCCGGCGGCCTGCATGGCAAGGATCATGATCGCAGTCGCGTCATAGGTGTTCGGCGCAAAGTTGGTGGTGCCGTCAAAGCTCGGGTCATTGGCGGTGGCCAGGTCCAGATAGGTCTGGTAGCCGGCCGCGTCTGACGACGGGTGCTGGCCGTAAGACCCTTCCAGCGGGGCGCCGATGGCTTCGGTCAGGGATTCCCCGAACATACCGCCCGGCAGGCCAAAGGTCGTGAAGGCGCCGGTATCGACCGCGGCCTGGATGATGCCTTTGCCGCCCTGGTCGACATAGCCCGCCACCACGAGCACATCGCCGCCCGCTGCTGCCAGTGCCGCGACTTCGGCCGAGTAATCGGCTTTGCCGTCATCATGCGATGCGTTGATGGTGACCTTGATCCCCTTGGCTTCGGCAGCCGCAGCAATCGCATCTGCCTGGCCCTTGCCGTAATCCGAGTTGGAATAGGAGATCGCGATCGACTTCACGCCACGCTCGGCCAGAATGTCGCCCATGATGATGCCTTCGCGGGCATCCGAGGGCACGGTGCGGAAGAAGAGACCTTCATCCGGATCATCCGACAAGGCCGGCGAGGTGGCCGAAGGCGAGATCATCACGATCCCATTCGGCATGGCCACATTGGTCAGAACGGCGCGGGTCACGCCCGAGCAATCGGCGCCGATGATGCCCTTGACGCTTTCCGAGGTGATCAGGCGTTCGGCGGCTGCCGTAGCGAGAGCCGCATCAATGCAGCTGCTGTCTGCGCGCACGCCGGAGAAAACCCAGCCATTGGCGGCCTTGCCGGAGTCGTTCACTTCTTTGATCGCCATTTCCGACGCCAGCGCCATATTCGGCGCGATGGTTTCGATGGGGCCGGTGAAGCCGAGCAGGATGCCGAGTTTCACATCCTCAGCCGAGGCCGAGCCAGCCGCCAGCGCGCAGGCCGCAGTGGCCAGCAGAAACTTTTTCATTGATATCTCCCTGATTGGACCGAGATCCTTTCCCGACCCTAGCCGGGCCGATTTCAAAAGAAAAGCGCCGAAAAATCCAGTTAAGAGGGATAAATTCCTTATCCGCCCTCGCAGCGCGGGAGAGCCGCCCCTATCTTTTCTCCCGAAGACTTAACCTGGAGATCTGACCGGAGATGCTGCCCGGGGCTTTGGCGGCAGCTTTGCCGGACGCTCTGGCAGTAGGACGCGGAAGCGAGGGGGGCGTGATGATCAAATCCGTAGTGAAGACGGCTCTGACCGGCCTGGCGTTTGCGCTGCTGGTGGGCGCGGGGGCAGCAGGGGCGCAGGGGAGGGTAGAGACCTCGGCTGGCCCGATGGAGATCACCAGGGTGGCGGCGGGGTTTGAAATGCCATGGGGCTTTGCCTTTTTACCCGATGGCAGCCTGCTGGTAACCGAAAAGGGCGGCAGGCTCTTGCGTTTTGCACAGGGCGAGACGCAGGTGATCAGCGGCCTGCCTGAGGTGGCCGTGCTGGGGCAGGGCGGGCTCCTGGATGTGATGGTGCCGGCCGATTTCGCCACCAGTCGGGAGATCTGGCTGACCTGGGCCGGCCAGAGCGGCGAGGGGCTTGCGATCATGGCCGGGCGGGGGCAGCTCTCTGCGGATAACAGCCGGCTTGAGGATTTCGCGACCCTGTTCACCGGCGATACAGCCGCCGCAAGCCGGCATTTCGGTGCGCGTATCGTCGAGGGGGCCAGGGGCAATATCTTCATCACCACCGGCGACCGTGGCACCGGCCCGGCGGGGCTTGAGGCGCAGGACCCGACCCTGAGCCATGGCAAGGTGATCAGCATCGCGCGTGACGGCAGCCCCGATGTCGCCCAGACCGGCTGGCGCACTGGCATCTTCTCGATCGGGCACCGTAATATCCAGGGCGCCGCCGCCATGCCCGATGGTGGCCTTCTGGTCTCGGAACATGGGGCGAAGGGCGGTGACGAGATCAACCTGTCACAACGGGGCGAGAACTTCGGCTGGCCGGTGATTTCCTACGGGGTGAATTACAATGGTACGAAAATCGGCAGCGGCACTCATGCGGATGGTATGAACCAGCCTCTGCATTACTGGGATCCTTCCATCGCGCCTTCGGGTCTGATGGTCTATTCGGGGGCACTGGTCCCTGCCTGGAAGGGTGATGTCTTCACCGGCTCGCTCAAGCTCGGTTTCATCTCGCGGCTTGATCCCGAAACGCCTGCTGCCACCGGCTGGGCGGAAGAACGGATCACCGCCCCCGAGACCGGCCGCGTGCGCGACATAAGGGAGGGGCCCGATGGGGCCATCTGGTTCCTGTCAGAAACAGCGGGCGCGATCTATCGCCTGGCCCCTGCCGACCAGGGGTGAATCCCGGCAAATCAGGGCTATGGGTGCTCCGGCGCCTCTGGTGGCTGGTCCGTCCAGTTCAGGGTTTTCGCACTTTGGCGCCACGTCAGATCATTTAGGCTATGTTGCACAAATCCGGTGACTGGATTCACGTTTTGAATCCAATGTGATAACCAGGCGGCATGAGCAGGCCGGCGCGCCCGAGTTACAAGACCAGGAACTGGCCGGCCTGCAATGAAGTGCTCAAGCGCCGCGGCTCGCTGACGATCTGGTTCGACCCCGGGATGAACCGGGTTGCCGCGCCAACGGGCGAGCGTAGCCGGCAGCAGGCCGGCAGCGATGCGGCCGTTCAGACCTGCCTTTCGATGAAGGTATTGTCCGGCATGGCGTTGCGGCAAATGACGGGGTTCGTCGAGAGCCTCTTGCGGCTGATGGGTCGGAACCGGGCGGTGCCCGACTTCAGCACGCGGTCTCGCCGCCAGCAGCGACTGGCCGTGACCATTCCGTATCGCGGTTCCAAAGGGCCGCTGCGCTTGCTGATCGACAGTACGGGGATCAAGGTCGAGGATGAAGGTGAGTGGAACGCCCGCAGGCATGGCGGCCCCAAACGGCGGGTCTGGCGCAAAATCCAAATCGGCATCGACGAACGAGTATTGGAGGTCCACGCCGTCGGGATCACGGGAAGCCACATCGGTGATGCTCCGGTTCTGCCCGACCGGATTCCCGAGGATCAGGAGATCGGCAGCGTCACGGCAGACGGTGCCGGCGACACCCGCAATTGCCATGACGCTATTGCCGGGCGTGGCGCAGATGCGGTCATCCCGCCTCGCCGGAAGGCGCTCCCCTGGAAGACCGTCACCGCCGGTGCCATCGCAGGCAACGAAGCTTTGCGGCCCTCGAAGTATCCGGGCCGCACCCTGTGGCGACGATAGAGCGGATACCACCGCCAGAGCCGCGTCGAAACCAGGATACACTGTGTAAAACTTCCGGGTCAGCGTCTCATGGCGCGGGACTTCGATCGCCAGGTCGCGGAACTTCAGGTTCGGATCGCCGTCATGAACGGCTGCACCGCGCTCGGAATGCCCATCACAGAGCCGGGAAACAGGTCTGTCCGGGGAAGGGGAAACCTCGGCTATCAGCCAATTTGTGCAACAGAGCCACGAGCAGGTCGTCAATGCCTGCCAGAAAGCCGCGAATTTGCGGATGGTCTGTAAGAACTCCCTGCGCTACCGGGCCAGAACCGCTTCACCTCATCGGGGGCATCGACCGCTATGAGGATTTCGCCACCAGGTTAAACAGGCTCCTGCGCACACAAATCAGCGCCGATGTGCAGGATCGCAAATCGGGGTACAGATTCGATCTGCCGGATCACGTCGCGGAACAGGCCCATCGTCTTCCGGGCGGGGAATATCACTGGTTCAACAAGTTCGTGGCAACCTCTGCCTGAAACATCCAGCGCGTCCGCAAGGTCCTTTCTTCACCTGCAGGACACTGGCTCCGGAAGGGCTTGAAGCGGGCCCCGCCTCCGGGATAGGGTTCGGGCAGATGCCAGCCATCCGGCAAGCCGACCGACCTGCCGGAGAGTGAACCATGGGCGCCAGCGCCATCACCCCGCGCCGCGTGCCGATCAACCAGATCGCCGCCGCGCCTTTTGATGCCCGCCAGATGGCGCGTGATCTCTTGCGCAGCTGCCGCAGCATTGCGCTGGCAACGCTCGATCAGCACAGCGGCTATCCTTACAGCACGGTGACCAATCTCTCGGTGGAACCCGATGGCAGTCCGCTGTTCTATGCTGCGGGGATCTCGCTGCATGCGCGCAATATCCTTGCTGATCCGCGGATCTCGATGACGCTGGCGCAGGCCGAGGGGCTGGATGTGGTCAGCGAAAGGCGGATGACGCTGGTTGGACGCGCGCTCCCGCTTGAGGGCGAGGCCGCGCGCATCGCGGGCGAGCGATACCGGCGCCGCTTTCCCAAGGCTTCGGCCTATATCCCTCTGAAAGACACCATGTTTTTCCGGGTGGCGGTCGAGGCGATCCATTTCAATGGCGGGGCCGCGCGCAATACCGATCAGCTGACAGTGGCAGATCTGCATTGCGATCTCGCCGGTGCCGATGATCTGATGCGCCATGAGGCCGAAGAGATCGCCCGCCTGCAGGCCGATCGCGAGAGTTTCGCCTTTCTGACCGCGAAGGCGGGCGGCGCGCGGGGGCGCTGGCGGATCGCGACCATAGACCCCGAGGGGATCGACCTGGCGGCTGAACGTGCCCTGTACAGGATCTGGTTTCCGCAGCGTGTCATCAGCCGGGCAGAGCTGCGCGCGATGCTCGCGGGGCTCTGTGTCCAGGCCCGGGGGGCGCTGCCTGCCGTGGCGGCGATGCCGCAACTTCGGGGGAAACTTTAATCTCTGTTTAATAAATTCGCGCCGCCACATTGCCCCGGACGAGACTATTTCCTAAAACGCTGACGCCCGGGCGTGATGCGTCCGGCACCAGACACGATCCGAGACAGTTGGGCCAGGATATCTGTGGCACCGGCGATCCAGGGGAAGTCATTTCCCTGAGTCAGATCCGGAGACAGCAATGTCCTATCCTCATGGCGCATATCCGCGCCTTTTCTCGACCCGTTTCTTCGCGCTTTTGCTGGGCAGCAGCATCCTGGCGCAATACCCGCTTTCCGCCACCGCGCAGACCACAGGTGAAGACGAGACCAGCACGGCGGTGCCGCATAACCTGGGCACCATCTTCCTGACCGGCGAAGGGCTTACGCTCGGCGTCGCAGGCGATGCGGTCTATGAGACACCGGCCCCGGTCAGCGCGATTTCCGGCGCCGATATCCTTGGCCGCTATTCCGGCAATGCCCAGACCGCCTTGCGCGCAATCCCCGGTGTGTTTTCGCGCCAGCAGGCCAACCAGCCGGGGATCGAGGTCAATATTCGTGGCATGAGCGGCTATGGCCGGGTCACCGCGATGATCGACGGCGTGCCGCAGACCTTCAAAAATATCGGCGGCCACGAATCCTCCGGCGGCTCGATGCTTTATGTGCATCCCGAGCTGACCGGCGCGGTCGAAGTGGTGCGCGGCGCGGTTTCGGGCGCCCATGGCTCCGGCACGCTGACGGGGGCTGCGAATTTCCGCACGCTCGCGATTGATGATGTTGTGCCGGAGGGCGAGACGCGTGGCGGGATGCTGCGGCTGAAGGGCGGCTCGAACGGCTATGACCAGTCGGGGATGCTGGCTTACGGGCAGCGCTTTACCGGCCTTTGGGGCGGTGAGGGGGAGGTCAATGTGATGGCCGCGATCGCCCATACCTCGCAAAGCGATTACGAGAATGGCGAGGGCATCGTGGTCGCGGGCAAGGGCGCCTCGAATTCGCCGAAGGGCGGGCTGGTGAAATTCGAGGTCAAGCCGAATTCCGAACATACATTCGCCTTCGGCACCCGCTGGTATCGCAACCAGTTCATCAACTCGAATTACAACTGGGATATCGACAACCAGACCGACACGCTGTCCTGGAAATGGCGGCCGGACAATCAGTGGATCAACCTTGATCTCGAACTGTTCCATAATGAGGAAGAGCTGAACTACCGCCCCGGCTCGACCGGTGGCTATACCGGGCGGCGCACCGCCGATGTCACCAAAGGCGCGAGCCTGACGAACCATGCCAATGTCGATCTGTCGAATGGCGTGAACCTTGATCTGACCTTCGGCGTCAGCTGGCAGCAAAACGACTTCAGAACCTATGAGCGGCGCGGTGGCAACCATCCGGGAACGCTCGACAAATCTTCGCTGTTTTCCGAAGCGGTGGCCGATTTTGGCCGCTGGAGCCTGATCGGCGGTCTGCGCTATGATCATTGGGAGGTTTCGGGCACCCGGACGGCTCCGGCGAATGAATATGTCGAACGCTCGGGCGGCGAAGTGCTGCCGAAGCTCGGTCTCTCCTTTGATCTGACACCGGAGATCGAGCTTTACGGCACCTATTCCCACACCTTCCGGCCGCCAAGCTCGCATGAGGTGTTCTATGCCAATGTGCCGTTCAACACCGGTGTCGGCAGCTCGAACAACAACAATCTGGATCTGAAGCCGGAACTGTCGAAAGGCGTTGATCTGGGCGTGAACTGGCGGCGTGACGGGCTGTTCAGCGCCGATGACCAGGTGCGACTGAAGGTTGGTTACTTCAACAACCGGATCAAAAACTACATCGTCAATGATCTGCAGGGCGGCGTGGTTCGCTGGGTGAATACCGATGGCACGGTGAAAAGCCATGGCGTCGAGATCGAGGGCGCTTATGATGCCGGGCTCTATTACGTCAATATAGGGTATTCCGACAGCAAGACCGATGATGTGCCGACGGGCTTCGGCACCGGTGGCGGCAATGGGGAAGGCTCGATCCAGCCTGACCGCGTGGCGACCGTCGATTTCGGTGTGCGGCTCCTCGATCAGCGGCTGCAACTGGGCGCGCAATATCGCTATGTCGGCACCGGCAAAGAGGCCGAGTTCTTCAATGGCTGGCAGGAGACCGCAGCCTATGACCTCTGGGATCTCTATGGCAGCTATAAGATCAATGACACGGTTCAGGCCTTCTTCTCGGTCGAGAATGTTACCGACAAGACCTATGGCTATGCTGGTTCGGGGCTGAACAATTACCGGTCTGAATCCGGGCGGGGCCGGACCTTTATCATGGGGATGACCGCGCGGTTCTGATCGGATATCGCGACTGAAACGGGCCGGCCCTGTCATGTGGGGCCGGCCTTTTCATAGGCTGGTATCAGCCCAGCGTCAGGCGCTGACAGGTTCCAAGCGCCTTTGGCTCATCATGTGAGACACAAAGGATCGTCGCCTCCGGCAGATCACGGGTCAACAGCGCCAGCATCTCGTCGGCCGCCGCCGCATCGAGGGCGCTGGTCGCCTCGTCCAGGATGATAAAGCCGGGCCGCGCCAGCAAAAGCCGTGCAAAGCCGAGCCGCTGGCGCTCGCCCCCGGAAAGGGTCTTGAGGGGCGTATCGGGGGAAACAGCGCCAAGCCCGGTCAGGCGCAGCGCGGCCTCGATCTGCAAAGGATCGCATTCCGCCGGGTCCAGCGGGTAGCAGGCGGCGGCGGCGAGGCTTTCGGGGAAGAGGCGCGGCTCTTGCGACAGCACGGTCGGGGCATGGGCCGGCAGCCCGATCTGGCCCTCGCCATAGGGCCAGAGGCCGGTGATCGCGGCGACAAGCGTGCTTTTGCCCTGGCCGGACGCCCCCGTGATCCAGAGCCGTTCGCCGGGCGCAAGGGTCAGATCCGGAACCGGTGCCAGCGCCCGTCCCTCAGGGGTGAAAAGACGCAGCCCGCGCAGCTGCAGCCCGCCATCCTCTGTTGCGGCGCGGGTGATCGCCCGGGGTGGTTCCGGGCGCAGCTCTGGCCGCGCCGCTGCGGCGAAAAGGCCATCGAGACGCTCGGATACGGCCACGAACTGCGCCAGATCGCGGTAGGAAAAGATGAACCAGCTCAGCGTTGTGACGACATTCGAGAAGGCCGCCGCAAGCTGCATCAGCCCGCCAAGCGTCACCGCCCCCGCGAAATAGGCCGGCAGGGCAAAGAATGTCGGCACCCGCAGCACGGTCTGGAAATAGCTGCGTGAGAAAAGGCCAAAGATGAATTCGCGCCGGATCAGCTGGTTCCAGTTGACACGCAAGGCGCCGAAAAGCCGCAAGAGCCGCCGCGTCTCGGCCGCTTCGCCCCCCGATTGCGCGATGGGGCTGGCCTCTTCCCGCAGCTGCACCAGGGCATGGCGGAAATCGGCCTCGCGTTTTTCCTGGGTGAAAAGCAGGGACTTCAGCGGCCGGCCAAGGAAATGCGTCGCAAGCGAGGATATGGCCACATAGAGAAAGGCAAGGATTACCATATATCTCTGAATTTCAATATCATGTCCCGCGATGCTGAAGCTGAGAGTGAAGTCTGAAAGCGTCCAGAGCAGGGTGACATAAGAGACCAGCGCCACGATATTCGAGATCAGATCGAGGGTCTCGATCAGCAGTTTCTCGGCGAAAATCCGGCAATCCTCGGCCACGCGCTGGTCAGGGTTGTCGACCGGCACTGCCGAAAACCCCGGCCTGAGATACCAATAGGCCCGGCGCCCGACCCAGAGGTCGAGGGCGCGCGCGGTCAGCCGGCTGCGCAGCCGCATCAAAAGCCGTTTGCGCAGCCATTCTCCGATAAGGAAAATCGCAACCGAAGTCATGGTGAGCGCGAAGAACACCCCGATCTGACGCATCGCCTCGGGGGCGTTCATCTGTTCGAGCGCGTCGAAAAAGGCCTTGTTCCAGGCAATGGTCCGGAGCGAGATCCAGACGCCGGCGAATTGCAGCCCCAGAACGATGGAATAGGTGAAAAGGGCAATCGATGTCCCCGGGCCGGAGAGCGCGATTTTGGTCAGCCGCCAGATGCGGCCTGCGAGCTTTCTCATATTTGTCCGCTTTATATGCGCGCCGCATGTCTCAACGTTGGCGCGGCAGGGCGTCAGCGCGAGAGGATGCGGATCTGTTGCAGGGGCCGCTCGGGGCTCGCGCTTATGTCACGGTCACGGGGCCTTCTTCTCAGGAAGGGCCCGCCCGGACCGGCTGGCGGCAAGGGACTGTCCCTGCGCTAGCAATTTGTCGCAGGGGTCGCAATATGGTCTTTCGCATGCAGGGCGGGCTGGCTATCGTCCGCCGCGCCGTAGCCCGAGTTCCAGCCAGCGGATTTGTGACCAAAGGCTATCCGGAGACCTCCCATGCCAAGCATAGACGCCGCCATCACTCCGCGTGATATCGAGATCAACCCGAGTGCAGCTGCGGAATTCGATCCGCGTGGGGCGGGCCAGGTGCTTTTGCACGAAAGCCGCAATGCCGCGCTCTCGACGCTGGATCCCGGCGGTTTTCCTTATGGTGTGGTGACCAATATCCTGCCCGATTACGATGGAAGCCCGGTGTTTTTCACCGCGCGGCTGGCGCTGCATGCAAGAAATATCGCAGCCGATGACCGGGTCTCGCTGGCGCTGGCAGGGTTTGACAGGCCGGACGCGCTGACGCAGCCGAGGATGACACTTGTGGGTCATGCAAAGCGGGTCGGGCCGGAGCGGATGGCGGCCTTGAGCGCGCGCTACGCGGCGCGGTTCCCGAAAGCAAAGCTCTATCTGCAACTCCCCGATGCGGCGCTGTTCCGGATCGAGGTTCTGGGCGTCACTGTCGGCGGCGGTCCAGGGCGCAATGCCTCGGATATCGGGTTCGACGCCTATCGCATTGATCTTGCCGGGGCAGAGGGGCTGATCGCGGCTGAGGGCGCGGTTCTGGCAGAGCTGAATGCCGCACCGGCACGACTGGGCGAGATGGCTGTTGGCGCCGGGGCGGCGGCGGGGCGCTGGAAGGCGATTGCGCTGGATCCGGCGGGGCTGGTTCTGGCCTCGGGCGAGCGGCTGTTGCGGCTCGACCTGCCGGAGCGGGTGGTGACGGCAGAGGGCTTTATGGCCGCAGCCGCGCGGATGGCCGGCGTCTGACCGGCGGGGCAGATCGAGGGTGAGGGGGGGGGCTGCTTCCTGACCCCAGGCCCCCTGACCCCGGGAGTGTTCAGATCAGCAGGAAGATCACAGCGCGAGAAGGGTATTCGTGAGCGCGGATTCCGGATCGGCGAGGGCGTCGGACACGTTCAGGTGGTGTTTGCCCGGGGCAGCGGACCAGGGGCAGGACCATTCCTCCGAGAGGATACGGGCCTGTGCGAGGAAGGCGGGGCGCTCCTCTGCGCCGACATGGATATGGGCGGAGATGCCGGGGGCGAGCCTCAGGCGCGCGGGGCTTTCGCGGGCGGCCTCATCCGCGGTGATCCGCAGCGTTTCGTTCATTTTCGTGGCCATCAGGGGGCCAAGTTCGCTGAGGGGCGAGATCGGGACGGTGCGGGCGATGGGCAAGGCAAGATCGGTGCAGGCAAGACGTGCGGCCAGGTGTCCGCCTGCGGAATGACCGGTTGCGATGATCGGGCCGGGATGGTCTTGCACGATCAGCCGGGTGAGATGGGCCATCTCCTGCACCATCTGCGTGAGGCTTGCATCGGGGGCGAGGCTGTAGGACGGCATGACGACACGCCAGCCATGCGCGAGCGGGCCGGCGGCGAGATGCGACCAGCTCTCGCGGCCAAAGGCCATCCAGTACCCGCCATGAATGAAGAGGACGCTCCCCCGGGCCGTGCCTTCCGGTTCGAAGAGATCATAGACCTGGCGTGGCCCGGTGCCATAGGGCAGATCAGGGCGCGCACGGGTGCCGAGGCTGTCCCGGAAGGCACGGGCCATTTCTGTCCAGCGGGCGGGGAAGAGCGCGGCATCTGCGATAAAGGCGCCATTGGCATAGTCACGGTCAGGATCAGGCCAGGCATAGGGCGGGCGCGTCATTCAGCTCATCCTCTCTGGGTCTCTGCCCGTAAACGGGCGAATGGCCCTTCCTGAGGTATAGACCGGCTCGCGCAGCAGGAACAGGAGATCGTCGGGTCCATGGTCCCGCTGACAAAGGGCCTTATGGCCTGACGCGTCGAGGCCGGGTCGCCCGTCCGGTCGGGGGTGCCGGCAGCCCGGCTCTGCTTCGCGGCGGGGCGGATGAGAAAAGGGGCAGGGCGTCCGGCCCTGCCCCTTTTGGCTGTGGTGTCACTGATGCTCTGGCGCAAGTCCGCGATCAGTCTTTCGCGCGTTCCACATAGGAATTGTCATCGGTATTGATGACGATGCGGGTCTCGGCGCCGATATGGGCCGGCACCATCACCCGCAGCCCCGAGGTGGTCATCGCGGGCTTATAGGAGGAGGAGGCGGTCTGGCCTTTGACGACCGGCTCGGTCTCGGCGATTTCGACGGTGATCTTTTGCGGCACTTCGATGGCGATCGGCGCGCCTTCATAGGTCTTGACGTAGCAACGCATGCCTTCGGTCAGATAGACCTTGCTGTCGCCCATGACGTCGGCGGTGACGACGACCTGGTCATAGCTTTCGGGCTGCATGAAATGGAAGCCCTCGCCATCCTCATAGAGGAAGTCGTAATCGCGTTCGTCCACGGTGGCCTTTTCGACCTGGTCGGTGGTTTTCCAGCGTTCCGAGACCTTCACCCCGTCCGAGATGCGGCGCATATCGACGGAGGTCGTGGGGGTGCCTTTGCCGGGACGATAGGTTTCGGCCGAAAGGACGGCGTAGAGTTTGCCGTCCACCTCAACCACATTGCCCTTGCGAAGCGATGACGCGATGACTTTCACGGGTGAATATCCTTTGATATGCGGATGCGCGACCGGGAAGGCTGAAGGCTCCGGCCAGCGATTGCGCTCCGGTTAGCGTATGATGTGTCAGATTTCCAGCAGGAATGGCGAAGATGAGCGGCAGAGACGGTGAAATGCGTGATCCGGGCCAGGGTCAGTGGTGGCAGCCGTCGCGCCATGCGGACCGGCGCCCGGCCTTGCTGGAGCGCAACCGCATCCAGGCGCGGATCAGGTCATGGCTGGCGGAAGAGGGGTTTACCGAGGTTGATCCGGCAGGACTGCAGGTCAGCCCGGGCAATGAGGCGCATCTGCACGCCTTCCGCACCACGGCCATCGGCAATGATGGCGGCGCGCGCGAAATGTATCTGCATACCTCGCCGGAATTTGCGATGAAGCGGCTGCTGGCGGCTGGTGAGACCCGCATTCACGCCTTTTCGCATGTCTGGCGCAATCGCGAGCGCGGGGTTTTGCACGAGCCGGAATTCACGATGCTGGAATGGTACCGGGTGGGCGAGGATTACACCCGGCTTATGGAGGATATAGCGGCCTGGCTGCGGCTTGCGCAGCCGGACGGGGTTTTGCGGTTTCGCGACCGGGTCTGTGATCCGGGCCTGCCCTTTGAGCGGCTGAGCGTCGCGGAGGCGTTTTCGCGCCATGCCGGGATTGATCTCATGGCGACGATGGATGCGGCGGGCGTCACCGATGCGCCGGCGCTGGCGGCGCAGATGGACCATGCGGGGATCCGCCATATGGCGGGCGAGACCTGGTCGGATCTTTTCAGCCGGGTGCTTTCGGAGCGGGTCGAGCCGCATCTGGGGCTGGGGCGGCTGACGGTGCTCGATCATTATCCGGCCTGCGAGGCGGCGCTGGCACGGCGCGTGCCGGGGGAGGCGCGGCTGGCTGAACGCTTCGAGGTCTATGCCTGCGGGGTGGAGCTGGCCAATGGCTTTGGCGAATTGACCGATCCGGTGGAGCAGCGCGCGCGGTTTGAGGAGGAAATGGCGATCAAGGCGCGGCTTTACGGCGAGACCTATCCGATTGATGAGGATTTTCTGGCAGCGCTGGCATTGATGCCGCCGGCGGCGGGCTGCGCGCTTGGGTTTGACCGGCTGGTGATGCTGGCCCTGGGGGCGCCGCGGATCGCGGATGTAATATGGGTTCCGGCGGGGTGATCCCGGGCTGGCCGGGTCAGGGGGCGCTGCCCCCGTCTGCCTGCGGCAGCCCCCCGGGATATTTTTGGACAGATGAAAGCGGCAGTTGGCGCGTGAAGGGGCCGCGTCGCTTGAGGTGGGGGCGCTTCTCCTGTATCGGCGGAGGGAAAGTGCCATACGCCCGTTCGGAAAGATGCCCAGATGAAATTCCTTGATCTTGCCAAAGTCTATATCCGCTCGGGCGGCGGTGGCGCGGGCTGTGTCTCGTTCCGGCGCGAGAAGTTCATCGAATTCGGCGGACCGGATGGTGGCGATGGCGGGCGTGGCGGTTCGGTCTGGGCGGTTGCGGTCGAGGGGCTGAACACGCTGATCGACTATCGCTACCAGCAGCATTTCTTTGCCAAAAATGGCCAGCATGGCATGGGCAGCCAGAAGACCGGCAAATCGGGCGATGATATTATCCTGAAAGTGCCGCTGGGGACCGAGATCCTTGATGAGGATGAGGAAACCGTGCTGGCGGATCTGACCGAGCCGGGGCAGCGCGTGCTGCTGGCCCAGGGCGGCAATGGCGGCTGGGGCAATCTGCAGTTCAAATCCTCGACCAACCGCTCGCCCAACCGGGCCAATCCGGGGATTCCCGGGGTGGAGCGGACGATCTGGCTCAGGCTGAAGCTGATCGCCGATGCGGGGCTGGTCGGGCTGCCGAATGCCGGCAAGTCGACATTCCTCGCGGCCGTGTCGAATGCGCGGCCAAAAATCGCGGATTACCCGTTCACGACTTTGGTGCCGAACCTTGGTGTGGTCGGCATTGACGGGCGTGAATTCGTGATGGCCGATATTCCGGGGCTGATCGAGGGGGCGTCTGAGGGGCGCGGCCTTGGCACGCAGTTCCTCGCCCATGTCGAGCGTTGCAAGGTGTTGCTGCATCTGGTGGACGGGACGTCTTCGACCATCACCAAAGATTACCGCACGATTGTGACGGAGCTGGAGGCCTATTCCGAAATCTTAGGCGACAAGCCCCGCATTCTGGCGCTGAACAAGACCGATGCGATGGATGCGAAGCAGATCTCGGATCGCAGGCGGGCGCTGGAAAAAGCGAGCGGCGGCCCGGTCTATGTGATTTCGGGCGCAGCACAGAAGGGGATCACCGAAGTGTTGCGGGCATTGATGGCAGAGATCCGGATGACCGGAGTCGAAGAAGAGGAAAGCGGGCCGTGGCAGCCCTGAGCGACAGAGTGAGCGTTTTGCAGGCGCCCGATATCCGGGCCGCGCGTCGTCTTGTGGTGAAGATCGGCTCGGCCTTGCTGGTCGACCGCGCAAAGGGGCTGCGCCAGGCCTGGCTTTCTGCGCTGGCGCTGGATGTGGCAGAGGCGCGGGTTCGCGGCACCCAGGTGGTGCTGGTGTCTTCGGGCTCGATCGCTTTGGGGCGGATGGTTCTGGGGCTGCCGGCCTCGGGCGAGCTGTCTTTGGAACAGGCCCAGGCGGCGGCGGCGGTCGGGCAGATCCGGCTGGCGCGCGCCTATGAAGAGGTGCTGGCGCCGCATGGCATCACCACGGCGCAGATCCTTGTAACACTGGAGGATACCGCCGACCGGCGCCGTTATCTGAATAGCCGCGCGACGATGGAGACGCTGCTGGGGCTTGGCGTTGTGCCGATCGTCAATGAAAATGACACAGTCGCGACCGATGAGATCCGCTTTGGCGACAATGACCGGCTGGCAGCGCAGATCGCGGTGACGGCGGGGGCGGATCAGCTGGTGCTTTTGTCGGATGTGGATGGATTCTATTCCGCCAATCCGAAGGAAGATCCGACGGCGGTGAGGTTCGACCTGGTGGATCACATCACGCCCGCGATCGAGGCGATGGCCGGGGATCCGATCTCCGGGCTCTCGAAGGGGGGCATGAAGACCAAGCTGATGGCGGCGAAGACGGCCGTTGCCGGGGGCTGCGCCATGGCGATCATGGAGGGCTCGCCCTTGCGGCCGCTGAAAGCGCTGGCCGAAGGGGCGAACCGGACCTGGTTCGTGGCAGAGGCCGATCCGCAGGCGGCGCGCAAACGCTGGATCAATGCGATGAAGGAAAAGGGCCGGGTCCGGGTGGATGAGGGCGCGGTAAAGGCGCTGCGTCAGGGCAAGAGCCTGCTCCCCGCCGGAGTGGTCGCAGTTGAAGGGCGGTTCGGGCGCGGCGAGCCGGTGGGGATCATCGGGCCCTCGGGCGAAGCGCTTGGCAAGGGCCTGATCCGCTATACATCTGACGAGGCACGGGCGATTGCCGGGCATCGCTCGGGCGAGATCGAAGCAATACTGGGCTATCAGGGCCGGGCGGCTTTGGTGCATCGTGATGACATGGTGATGTGAAACCGAGCGGGGATACGGGCGGGTCTGACAGCCGGGGGCCAGCCCCCGGACGCCCGGAGTATGTAATCAAGAGGAAGGCCTGAAAAGGAAGAGGTGAAGCTATGGATGGTCAGTTTCTGGATCTGATGACACAGATTGGATCGGCTGCGCGTGAGGCGGCGGCGGAACTGGCTTTTGCACCACCAGAGCAGAAGACGGCGGCTTTGTTTGCGGCGGCCGATGCGATTGACTCAAGTGTTGATCTGATCCTTGACGCCAATGCGAAGGATATGGATTTCGCTCGCGCGAAAGGGATCTCGCCCGCCATGCTGGACCGGCTGCGGCTGGACGGGGACCGTATCGCAGGGATTGCCGCTGCGCTGCGCGAGGTGGCGCGCCAGCCTGATCCGGTGGGCCGTGTGCTTGAGGAATGGGACCGGCCCAACGGGCTGCAGATCCGGCGGGTGGCGACGCCTCTGGGTGTGGTCGGCGTGATCTATGAAAGCCGGCCCAATGTCACGGCGGATGCCGGGGCCCTGTGTCTCAAGGCCGGCAATGCCGTCATTTTGCGCGGCGGCTCGGAGAGCTTCCATTCCTCGGGCGCGATCCATGGTTGTATGGTTCTGGGGCTGAAAAAGGCCGGGCTGCCGGAGGCCGCGATCCAGCTGGTTCCGGTCAGGGACCGCGATATGGTCTCGGCCATGCTCACGGCGGTGAATTACATCGACGTGATCGTGCCGCGGGGCGGCAAGGGGCTGGTGGGCCTGGTGCAGCGCGAAGCGCGGGTGCCGGTTTTCGCGCATCTGGAAGGCATTTGCCATGTCTATGCCGATGGCGCGGCGGATCTGGAAAAGGCGCGGCGGGTGGTGCTGAACGCCAAGACCAGGCGCACGGGCATCTGTGGATCTGCTGAATGCCTGCTGATTGACCGGGCGTTTTATGCGAAACACGGTGCGGTGCTGATCGAGGATCTGGTGAAGGCCGGGGTCGAGGTCAGAACCGAGGGTGACTTGCTGCAGGTCTCTGGCACGGTCGAGGCGCAACCAGATGATTTCGGGCGCGAATTCCTGGATATGATCATCGCAGCCAGACTGGTTGACGGGGTGGACGGCGCGATTGCCCATATTCGCCGCTACGGCTCCAACCACACGGAAGCGGTGCTGACCGAGGATGATGCAGTGGCGGCGCGCTTCTTCCAGCGGCTCGATTCGGCGATTTTGATGCGCAATGCCTCGACCCAGTTTGCCGATGGTGGTGAGTTCGGGATGGGCGGCGAGATCGGTATTGCCACCGGCAAGATGCATGCGCGCGGGCCGGTCGGTGCCGCACAATTGTGCAGCTTTAAATATCTTGTGACCGGCGACGGCACCATTCGCGGCTGAACGGCACGCGACGGGCGCCGAATGGGCGTCAGACTGCCGGAAGGGCCTTGTCTTTACGGCAACATATTGCCCGCATACCCCGGTATGCGGGCTTTGTGCTGGCGGTATCTGTTCCCCCGGGCGTAACCCGGCCTGATCTCAACTTATGAGCGAAGATATGCCTCCTGTGACCGACCATCCGCTCCGCTATGCCACGGTGAATGAGCTCCATGCCCGGCCATTCCCGGCGCTGGATCTGCCCTGCACCGCTGTGATGATGGCGTTCAAGGAGCCGGTGGATGCTGCAGGTCGCGACCGGACCCGCGACCGCGATCATCTGATCGATCTGATAGACCGCAATGGCGGCGCCCATCCGCAACCCGATGCCACGCATTTTTCGGGTCCGATTGGCCGGACCGAGCTGAAATGGGAAAGCCATACCGAATTCGTGACCTATTCGGCCTTTACGCCGGGTGTCTCGTCGCGCCCCTTTGATCCGGCCGAGACGGAAGTATTCCCCGAGGATTGGGTGCAGGCGGCGCCGGGCGGGCGGATTGCCTCGGTGCTGATCCGCATCGAGCATATGCCTGCGAGCATGGGTGAGCTTTTCGCCCGCTGCGAGGACTGGTTCGTGCCCGAAAGCCTCGCTTTGTCGAAAGTGGTTGACGGGGCGGCGGTGATCGCCGGAGATTTCCGCATTGATCCGGCGGGCAATATGCGTTTCGCGGTCTTCATCCGCCCCGGCACCGGGCGTCGGCGCATCGGGCGGATCGTGCAGCGCCTGTGCGAGATCGAGGTCTACCGCGCCATGTCGATGCTGGGGCTTTTGCGGGCGCGCGATCTGTCGGGCAAGCTCAACCAGCTGGACCCGCGGCTTTCGGCGCTGGTTTCGGGGCTGGATACCACAGGGGGCAAGGGGCCGGCGCCCGAGGCAGCTTTGCATGATCTGTTGTCGATTTCCTCCGAGCTTGAGCGGCTGGCGGTGCGGGTCTCGTTCCGTTTTGGCGCCACGGCGGCCTATGAGGCGATCCTGAACCAGCGCATCCAGGTCTTGCGCGAGGAACGGCTTGAAGGGCGGCAGACCTTTGGCGAGTTTATGATGCGTCGCTATGATCCGGCGATGCGGACAGTGAAATCGGCCCAGGCGCGGCTGGAAACGCTGTCGACCCGGGCAGAGCGCGCCGCAGAGCTTTTGCGCACCCGCGTCGATGTCGACCGCTCGGCGCAGAACCAGCGGCTGTTGGAAAGCATGGACCGCCGCGCGGATCTGGCGCTCCGGTTGCAACATACGGTCGAGGGGCTTTCGGTGGTGGCGATCAGCTATTACGCGGTGAGCCTTGCGTCTTACGCGCTATATCCGCTGGGGAAACTCGCGGGGCTGTCGAAAGAGATGATGACGGCGGTGCTGGTTGTGCCGGTGCTTGCGCTGGTCTGGCTGGGCCTGCGCCGGATCCGGAAGAGCTTTCACTGAAACCAGGCTGGCCCGGATAAAGGCAGCCATCCCGGGGGCGCGCCTGAAATCAGTGATGAGGTGGGGTCACGCCGTCCATTTTCCGGAACATGAACCTGGCGGAGCCAGTAACATCGCAGATCGTGTCATTCCCGGCGGTGCAGATCACCGCTTCCAATGCACAGATGTTGACCAGGTCACGTTCCGTGGATTTGGTTCGGCCGCCAGGTAAATCGATCCACAGATCGCTGGTGAAGGTCGCCCTGGTGATGGCATCAAAATCGACATAATCGGGGCCCGAGACGCAGGGGGCCGATGATGGCGGTGACCTGACGCCTGTCTGCTGGAGCGATCAGGATGACGGCATCGGCGTTATGACCGCGCCTGAACATCGAGGTTTCGCCTGAACCGAGGGTCACGGTGTCATTACCGCGCCCGGTGTCTGTGGCGCCGAGCCACGCGGTGTTGTTCCCGACCCGCTCATTGCTCTGTCTTTCTATGCGCCTCTGAACCGGGTGCCATCATAGCCCCGGTCAACAAGCGACAATTCCGCCTTCGATAAATTGCCGACGAGCGCAGCAGCTCCCGTATAGTCGCTGAGCCTTTCCAGCGATCATGAAGAGGCGGGCAGGGCGGATATCGGCATCAACGGCTTCGGAACCGCCGCACTGGACTTCCGAGCGTGCATCATCGAGAAAATACACTTTTCTCGCTCCATCGCTGCCAGCAAGTGCAGAGGGGCCCAGGTCCGTCACTGTGAGGGAGTTCTGAAAACCAGAACGCCCCCTTTCCTGGTATCGAAAATGCGGTCCTGTGGATTAGGTCCGGGGTCAGTTTCAGACGCCTTGCACAAAAACGATCAGACAGGGATGAATTCGTCTGGTGCTGCCGGAGGAATTGAAATCTTGTGCGATTC
This sequence comes from Pseudogemmobacter sp. TB195, assembly GCF_058313095.1. Classification (NCBI taxonomy): domain Bacteria; kingdom Pseudomonadati; phylum Pseudomonadota; class Alphaproteobacteria; order Rhodobacterales; family Paracoccaceae; genus Pseudogemmobacter; species Pseudogemmobacter sp. TB195. The sequence continues at coordinate 102,879 of NZ_JBZEGG010000004.1, read as the reverse complement.
TGAGGATCGATTGCCGGACCTGCAGATCCGGAATAAAGGCGCATCGCATTTCTCGTCATTTCTGTGGCCGGCGGATAGGCGGTGCAGAACTCCGGCCCGGGCATTGCCGCAAAGGCGCCCGCCGGAACACCTGGGTCTGGACGTTTGCGGAGAAGCAGAATGAGTTTTCCCATCCACGAAAACAGCCCCCTCCGGCATCGGGGCCGGTTGCCTGTGGTCTGTGATACGGTGGTGATCGGAGGCGGTATCATCGGGGTGATGACCGCGTGGGCGCTGGCGAAAAAGGGCCAGCGGGTGGTTCTGTGTGAAAAGGGGCTGATCGCGGGCGAGCAGTCCAGCCGCAACTGGGGCTGGATCCGCCAGCAGGGGCGCGATCCGGCGGAACTGCCGATCATGATGGAAAGCCTCGCGCTGTGGCGCGAGCTTGCGGCCGGGACGGGCGGGCGGCTCGGGTTCCGGCAAACCGGTGTTCTGTATCTCGCCAATAAAGAAGGCGACATGGCGGGGTTCCGGTCATGGCTCGATTCGGTCGCGGGCTCTGGGGTGGACAGCCGGATGCTGAGCGCGCGCGAGGTGGCGGATCTGGTCCCGACGGCCAAAGCGGGCTGGACGGGCGGTCTCTGGACGGCATCAGATGCGCGGGCCGAGCCATGGGTTGCGGTGCCGGTGCTGGCAGATCTGGCGGCCGAGGCGGGGGTGGTGATCGTTGAGCATTGCGCGGTGCGCTGCCTTGATCTTTCGGCGGGCCGGGTCGCGGGCGTGGTGACCGAGGCCGGGCGCATCGCCTGTGATCAGGTCGTGGTTGCCGCTGGTGCCTGGTCGCGGCTTTTCCTTGGCGCGCATGGCGTCAGGATCCCGCAGCTTTCCGTCCGCGCGACCGTGGCGGCGACCGAACCGCTTCCGGATCTTTTCCCGGGCGCCGCGGTGGACAGCCATTTCGCCTTTCGCCGCCGCGAGGATGGCGGCTATACGCTCGCCCCCGGTGACCACCAGAATTTCTGGATCGGCCCCGATGCCTTCCGCGAATTCGGCACCTATTGGCCTTTGCTGAAGCGCACCTTCGGCCAGACCAGCCTGCAACCGATGGCGCCGAAGGGCTATCCCGATGCCTGGTCGACGCCGCGCTGGCTGAAGGGCGATGTCGAAACCCCGTTCGAGCGGATGCGGATCCTGAACCCCGCGCCTGATCGCAAGGCGCTGGAGCGGCTCCGGACCCGCTTTGCCGAAGCCTTCCCGCAGATCGGCAAGCCGCGCCTGACCGCCAGCTGGGCCGGTATGATCGAGACCATGCCCGATGTCGTCCCGGTGATTGACCGCACCGAAAAGCTGCCGGGCGTTGTGATCGCGACCGGGCTTTGCGGTCATGGTTTCGGCATCGGGCCGGGCATGGGCCGGGTGATCGCCAGCATGATCCTGGGGGAAGACATAGGTCATGACATGAGCCGCTTCCGGCTGTCGCGTTTCACCGACGGATCAAAACTGGTGCCGGGGCCGAGCCTTTAGGCCCGGGCTCCGGTTTTGAGGAACGGCTCCCGCCGCTGCGGCGGGGGCTTGCCCTTCCGCGCGCCGGAGATCAGACTCCGCGCCGAAGGAGACGCCCATGCCCGTCAAGAACCGTTTCGCCGAACTCGCCCCCGAGATCAAAGCCTGGCGCCAGGATTTCCATCGGCACCCCGAGCTGAATTATGACCTGCCGCGCACCGCCGGGCGCGTGGCGGAACTGTGCCGGGCCTTTGGCTGCGACGAGGTGACGGAAGGGGTCGGACGTTCGGGCGTGGTCGCGGTGATCCGGGGGCGCTCGGACAGCGCGGGCCGGGTGGTGGGCTTACGCGCCGATATGGATGCGCTGCCGATCCATGAGAAAACCGGCCTCGATTACGCCTCCGGCACACCCGGGATCATGCATGCCTGCGGCCATGACGGCCATACCGCCATGCTGCTCGGCGCCGCGAAATACCTCGCCGAGACGCGGAATTTCGATGGGTCGGTGGTCTGTATCTTCCAGCCGGCCGAAGAGGGCGGCGGCGGCGGTCTTGCCATGGTCAAAGACGGGCTGATGGAGCGCTGGAACATCCAGGAGGTTTACGGCCTTCATAATATGCCGGGGATCCCGGTTGGCCGTTTCGCGATCCGCCCGGGTGCGATCATGGCGGCGTCGGATGAATTCTCGCTGACCCTGACCGGGCGCGGCGGCCATGCGGCAAAACCGCAGGAGGCGATTGATACCACCGTGGTCGCATCGCATCTGGTGCTGGCACTGCAAAGCATCGTGTCCAGGAACACCGATCCGCTGCAATCGGCGGTGGTCTCGGTCGCGACGATCCACAGCGATTCGACCGCCTATAACGTGCTGGCCGAAGAGGTGGTGATGAAGGGCACCGTGCGCACCCTGGACGAGGGGGTCCGCGCGATGATCGAAGCGCGGTTGCGCCAGATCTGCGAGGGCGTGGCCGCGACCTATGGTGCGACGGTCGATGTCCATTTTCGCCGTGGCTATCCGGTGACGGTGAACCATGAGGATGGCACCGCCCATGCGGCGGCTGTGGCGCGGGCGATCTCACCCGAAGTTGATGCCGAAACCGCGCCTTTGATGGCGGCAGAAGACTTCTCCTATATGCTGCAGGAGCGCCCGGGTGCCTATATCTTCCTTGGCAATGGCAATAGCGCGCCACTGCACCAGGCCGGGTATAATTTCGACGACGAGGCCGCACCCTTCGGCGCAAGCTGGCTTGCCGGCATGGCCGAGGCGCGGATGCCGGTCGCGTGAAATACAGCGCGTGAAAGGAGACAGAGATGACTGAGGAACGTGCGGTTCTGGCCGGGGGCTGTTTTTGGGGGATGCAGCAGCTGCTCCGCCGTCTGCCGGGGGTGGTGAACACCCGTGTCGGCTATACCGGCGGCGAGGTGCCCAATGCCACCTACCGCAATCATGGCCGCCATGCCGAGGCGATCGAGGTGGTTTTCGACCCCGCCCGGATCAGCTACCGCCAGATCCTTGAGGCATTTTTCCAGATCCATGACCCGACCACCCGCGACCGTCAGGGCAATGACCTTGGCCCGAGCTACCGCTCGGCAATTTATTGGGTGACCGAGGATCAGCGCGAGGTGGCGCTTGAGACGATCAAAGATGTCGATGCCTCCGGCCTCTGGCCTGGCCCGGTGGTGACCGAGGTGGAGCGGGTTTCCGATTTCTGGGAGGCCGAGCCCGAACATCAGGATTATCTGGAGCGTCAGCCGAACGGCTATACCTGTCATTTCCCGCGCCCCGGCTGGGTCTTGCCAAAACGCGCGGCGGAGTGATCGGCGCGGCCTTTACCTGGCGCGGGGGCGGTCCCAGACCATGGCGCTCAGCCGCGGATCGGTGAAGCTTTCCCTCGGAAAATCAATCCCCTGGCGCGGATGTTCGCGCAAGGCCATCGCGCCGGTGGGGCTGAGACGGATGCGCCAGGTCTGGCGGTCCTGGATCCCGGTTGCGGCAAAGGCGCCGCAGCTGAGCACCGCCAGATTGGCGCCGCCCTTCGGGTCGCGCACCGATGTGTAGCGGATGATCTCTGCCCCGGCCTCGCGGGCCGCCTCAGCCAGGCTCTGGCAGGGCGCGTAATCGGTCGGATGGCTCCAGGCCGGGTCGGCCATCGGCGGCGCTGTCAGATCAACCGCCCGCGCGGTCGCGAGTTTGGCCGCAAATGCGGTATATTCCGCCGGTCCGTCGGGAAAGGGCGTCGCCGGGCTCTCGGCGTAAAACAGGAAACGGTAGAACACCATTTCCGCAAGCGCGGTCTGCACTTTTTCGGCGCCATACCAGACGCCCGGCGTCAGCCCGGCGCGACGAAAGCGCGACCCATGCGGGTAGGGGCGATAACGAAAGGGCGTGGCCAGCAGGTAATCAAGCCCCTGACAGGCGGCAGGCATCGGCGGTTTGGTGGTTTCCAGAATCTCTTCCAGCAGCGCCTGTTCCGCAAGGCTGTCCACCAGTTTCAGGGTCGAGACCAGGTGCTGCGCTTCGACCAGCCGCCAGCCGCGCCCCTGAAAGGGCCTGCATTCAGAGCCGAGCGCGGCGGCTGTCCAGATAGGCGCAGACATCAACAAGTCCCTGAACTGAGGTGATCTTTTCCACCGGTGCGGCGCCCAGCGCCTCGTTCGGGGCCGAAATCCAGGCCCGCGCCACCGCCTCATCGCCACCGGTAATCGCATCGAGCGAGCGGTAAAGCCGCACAAGCATCGCTGCGAGTTCAAAGGTCTTGCTGCCTTCCTCGATCCCGGCAGTGCCGCGTTTCAGCCGCGACACACCCGGTTCCGAGAGGCCGGTCACCCGGGCGAATTGCCGCGCCGAAAGACCAAGACGTTCGGCTGCACGCAGGGCGGCTTTGCCAAGCACCTGGCCAGGCGAGGGCTGATCCAGTGCGATATTGGGGAAAGAGATCATCTGAAGGCTCCTTTCAAGTGAAAATATAGGCGCATTTGGTTTCATATGAAAGGGGGTAACCGGCATGTGGTATCGAAACATCGGTCGCAGTTGAAGCAAAGAAAGACAATACCTAAAGTTTATAGAGATATTGGAGGCGCAAATGCTCACAATCGGCAAGCTCGGGGACCGCACCGGCGTCAAGGTGCCCACGATCCGCTATTACGAACAGATCGGCCTCTTGCCCGAGGCGGAACGTTCTTCCGGCAATCAGCGCCTCTACAGCCGGGTCGCCGAAGAGCGGCTGCGCTTTATCCGCCATGCGCGCGATCTGGGTTTCCCGCTCGAGGCGATCCGCGATCTGCTTTCGCTTTCCGACCAGCCGGATCAGCCCTGTGCCGCCGCAGACAGTATCGCGCGCACCCAGCTCGGGGCGGTGCGTGAGCGCATTTCGCGGCTGAAAGCGCTGGAACATGAGCTGGAGCGGATGGTCGTTCAATGCGCCCATGGCACGATCAGCGATTGCCGGGTGATCGAGGTTCTGGGCGATCACAGCCTGTGCAACCACGATCACCCCGCGGCGGCGGGAGAGACAGGGCCAGGACCGCGTGAGACGGCTGTCACCGGAAAAATAGCCGGTTTCTAAACGCCTTAGCCAGGAGGTGCGCTTGCCTGTCTAAGGTCTTGCAGGGCCGAAGCACCTGGCCGCTGCCGCTTGAGGGGCAAGGGGGAGGGCCTGCAACCGCACTGACAGAAAGGGAATCCTCTTCCTTTCCTGGAGGCATCTTTAGAATTCTTAATCACGATAAATCATGTAGTCTTTTCCTGTGACCTAGGGAAAGGACCATGGTAATGATCAACACGCTTATCGTTCCAGGCCTTGACGGGTCGGCTGCACCCCATTGGCAACATTGGTGGGCGGCCAGTGACCCTCATGCGCTGATGGTGGATCTCTCGGACCCGCATCGCCCTGTGGCGGCGGTCTGGGAGGTGGAGCTGGCCTCGATGATCCTCGCGCATCCCGACTGCGTTCTGGTTGGTCATTCCCTGGGGGCGATTTTGATCGCGCGGCTTTTGACGCAATGGCCGCATCTGCGGGTGGCGGGCGCCTTGCTGGTTGCCCCGGCCGAGACCGCTGGCGCCGACCGTATCGGCCATTTCGGCCCGATCCCGGAAGAGGTGCTTGACCTGCCGGTGATCGTCGCCGCCAGCCGCAACGACCCATGGATGGGCTTTTCGCGCGCGGCGCAACTTTCCCGCGCCTGGGGGGCAGAGCTGGTCGATCTCGGCTTCGCGGGCCATGTGAATGCCGATGCGGGCTTTGGCCCCTGGGAAGAAGGCCGCGTCCTGCGCAACCGTCTTCTGGCGGGGGCGCTGGATGACACCACCGCGCCGTCGCGATTTCGCGCAGCATATGGCTACGGGACGCCGGACGCGCAGCTGAGTAGAGCCCGGACCAGGACAGGAGGGGCGCTGTGAGCGCGCGGGACACTTCGCGCGTTACGCCAAGCCGGGGGCAGGAAAGGGCGGCGGTCCTGCTGGCAAGCCTCGCGATGGCGGCTGTGCTGGCGCTGACCGTCACGCCAAAAAATGCGCTCGGGTTCCTCTCCGCCACACCGGCCCAGGCCAATGATGGCCGGCTGGTCGAGGAGCCCGCCCGCTGAGGCAGGGCACTGGTCGCGGGGGCGCGACACACAACCGGAATGCTGCGGCGATGCGGCTGCCCGAATATCAGCCGTGATCCGGCCTCGGATACGGGCATCCGGCGAACCACGGGCATCCAGAGAACGGAGAGACAGATGATCTATAATGGCTTTGATCCGGGCGTGCTGGCGATACTGGCAGGCGAAGACACGGTCGTGCAGGGCGCAGTGGTGACAGGCGGGGCAGCACAGGAGAGTGACGAAAACGCGCAGGCGACCGCGGACCCCGGCGACGGCATTCTGATCTGTGTCGCCGCGACGGTCTTGCTGGCAGCGGCGATTCTTCTCAGTGGAATCGGGGCCTGAACAGCGATCCCGACCGCCGTGCACACCAGCGCGGGTCCGGGTATACATGATCTGGATCTGCGGCCCGACCCTAGGTTAAGCGGCTCCCGGGACCTGGATCGCGCGACGGTTCAACGCGGAATCGGCGCAAGCCATGCCAGTCTTTGGCGGTATTTCACTTTCTCGCGCAGCTGTGTGACGGCGGGGCTTGACCAGGCCCTTCGGATCATGGCGCATGGCCGGATTGGTTCCTCGTGGGCGGTGCTCCGGCATCGCGCCACGGCGGAGGTGTGCAAAGCCGGCGGCAAGCATCCCGCGATCCTGCCAGATCCGGGGCGTGTCTGCTCCTTCCCGCCGGCGGGAAAGGACAGTTTTATGAGCGTTGTGGTCAGTCGTCGTGCGGCTCTTCTGATGACCCTTTCGGGGCTGGTTTCGGCCTGTGCGCCAAAGGTGCCCGACTCCGGGTCGCAACCTGATCCTGCCGCCAATGTCCCTCCGGAAATCCTCGCGATGTATGGCGAGCTCGAGGATAACGGGTTCCATATCCCGGCCGTAAACCCGCGCTATCTGATTGCCGAAAACACCCGCACCGAGGTGGATCTTGCGATCACCGAATCCCCCGGCGCGATCATCGTCGATCCCTGGCAGCGCTATCTTTATCTGATCCGGGGCGGCAATCGCGCGCTGCGCTACCGTGTGGCGGTGGGCGATCAGGGCCGGTCCTTCGAGGGCGCGGCGGTCGCGCAATATGACCGGGTCTGGCCGAGCTGGCGGCCGACCGACAATATGATCCGCGAGCGCCCGGATATGTATGCCGCCTATGCCGACGGGTTGCCGGGCGGGCCGCAAAATCCGTTGGGCGCGCGGGCGATCTATCTCTTCCGGGGCGGGCGCGACACCTATTACCGCATCCATGGCACCAATGAGGTCGCCTCGATCGGCCATGCCACATCGGCGGGCTGTATCCGCATGTACAACCAGGATGCCATTCATCTGGCGGCGAACTATGTCAAAGGCGGCAAGGTGCTTGTCCTGAGCCCCGAACAAAGCGCCGGTGCCTTCGGATCCTTTGTGCCCGCAACCACGCCCTATAGTGGCGCCTCGTTCAACCAGCCGGCGGCAGTGCCGGAGGTTGCGGCCGCCGATCCGGCCTATGGCTACCCGACCGGCTTCCCTGAAAGCCCCTATACCAGCAGCCTGAACTGAGACAGTGATGAAAAGACGCGATCTGATCAGGGGCTCTCTCGGGAGCTCGCTTGGCGCAATGATGCTGGCTGGGGCGGCATTTCCCGTCCGGGCCGAAGAGATGCTGCCGGGTGCGGCCCCGCGCGAGCTGACGCATGACCCTGATCAGCCGGTGCTGGGCAATCCCGATGGCTCGGTGACCATCGTGGAATACTTTGATTAACAGTGCCCTTTCTGCCGCGACTCGCATCCGGCCCTGCTGGATTATGTGCGCTCTGACGGCGATATCCGTCTGGTGATGAAAGACTGGCCGATCTTTGGCGAGGCCTCCGTGCGCGGTGTGCAGCTTGGCCTCGGCTCGGTGGCACTTGGCCGCTATGCGGAGGTGAATGCCGCGCTGATGGCCGGAAAAGGACGCCGGGTCGATGCATTGCGGATGGATGCGGCGGTACGCGACGCCGGTCTGGATCCGGAGGCCGCCATCGCGAGCTTTGAGCGCGAACGCGACAAATGGGTTGCGCTGATTGACCGTACCATGGCCGAGGCTGATTTCTTCGGCCTTCCCGGCACACCGGCCTATCTGGTCGGGCTGAACCTCTTTCCACGCGTTACCGAAATCGCGGAACTGCGCGACGCCGTCGCGGCGGTCCGCCGGGGGTAAGCGCTGCGGGAGACCGGCGGGCCGGGGCAGCGCCCCGGCCAGGGTCGGCCAGACGAGGCCGTCAGGACAACACCGGCGCGACAACACCGGCGCGACAACACGGGCGAGGCAGGCCGCGCGCCCCGTTTTGTCACGACCGCTCTCGACACTGGCGGCGGGATCGGCAAAATGGGCGGGCGCCCGGCACCTGTGATGCGGCGATGCCGCCGGGCCGCAACCTGCTCTGATTTCGGACCTGATCCTTGACGTCCCTCCTGTCCTATCTGCCCGCGCTCGGTCTCGGTACTGCCGGAGGCCTGGTCGCCTGGGGGCTTGGCCTCCCGCTGCCCTGGATGCTTGGCGCGCTTTTTGCCACCATGATCGCCTCGGTCGCCGGGCTGCGGATCCAGGGGCCCAATGCCATCCGCCCTGCGGTCGTGGCGGTGATCGGCGTGCTGCTGGGCTCGCGTTTTGCCCCCGAGGTGCTGGGCCATATGGTCACCTGGATCGGGACGCTGTCGCTTTTGCTGGTCTATCTGCTGGTCGTCGGCCTGATCATTGTGCCCTGGTATCGCTATGCCGGCGGCTATGACTGGCGCACCTCTTTCTTTGCCGGGATGCCGGGGGGACTGGCCGAGATGATCGAGCTTGCCGAGGCCAAAGGCGGCAAGCCGGAGCCCGTCATTCTTGCCCACAGTCTCAGGATCGTCGTGACCATCTCGCTGATCGCGTTGTGGTTTCGGGTCATCATGGGCCATGATGTCGGTGCGGGGGCGGCAAGTGGCGCGGCTCTGCCGGAATGGCGGGAGGCGGGGCTTTTGCTGGCCGCCGCCATATTCGGGAGCCTGACCGGACGCGCCCTGAACTGGCCGGCGCCGACCTTTCTCGGGCCGATGGCGCTTTCGGCGGCGCTGCATCTGAGCGGCATATCCGAAGCCGCGCCGCCTGCGGTTCTGGTCAATGCGGCCCAGGTGATCCTCGGCACCGTGCTGGGCTGCCGTTTTCGCGGCGTGCCACTTTCGGAATTGCGCAAGGCGGGGGCGCTCAGCATCGGATCGACCGTGCTGGTCCTCGGTGTTGCCTTTGCCTTCAGCCATCTGATGCGCATCCTGACCGGCACCAGCCCGGAACAGGCCATGCTCGCGCTTGCCCCGGGCGGGCTGACCGAGATGGGGCTGATCGCGCTGGCGATCCATGCCGATGTCGCCTTTGTCGCGCTGCATCACGTGGTCAGGATCATCGCGATCATTGTCGCGGCCCCGGTGGTTTTCGCCCTGTTCGAGCGCCGTCTCGCGCCGGGGGGGGCCGGGAAGGGCGGATCCGGGGATCCGCCCTGATCTGTCTTATGGCAGGATCGCCGTCACCGGATGCGGCGTGGTTGCGGTTTCCTCCGGCAGGACCGGCAGCACCACATGGGGCATGGTGCCGGTCAGACTGTCGAGAAAGGCCACGATCTGCGTGGTCTCCTCGGGGTGCAGCGCTTCGCCAAGCTGGCTTTCGGCCATGATCTCGACCGCCACGCGCAGATCCCAGACCTTGCCGGAATGGAAATAGGGCGCGGTCAAAGCGATGTTGCGCAAAGGCGCGGCGCGGAAGACATATTCGTCATCCACCGTCGCAGTGACCGCGAAGCGTCCCTTGTCATCGGGGGGCAGGATTTCGGCGCCGGGCTTTTCGATCAGGCCGAACGGGTAATAGCCATGCCCGCCGACATTGACGCCCGAATGGCAGGACGCGCAGCCCTTCTCCATGAAAAGCTGCAAGCCGGCCAGCTGATCCGCCGTCATCGCCGCATCATCGCCATTGAGCCAGGCATCAAAGGGCGCGGGCGTGATCAGGGTCGCCTCGAAGACCTCGATCGCTTTGGCCATATTGTCAAAGCTCAGCGGTTCGGCATCGTCGGGAAAGGCCGCGTCGAACCAGGTCACATATTGCGGCATGGATCCCAGCGTGGCGATGACATTGGCGGGCGTATTGGCCATCTCGACGCCGGCCTGGACCGGCCCCTTGGCCTGGGCCGCGAGGTCATCGGCACGCCCGTCCCAGAACTGCGCCTCATTGAGCACCGCATTCAGCACCGTGGGCGCATTGCGCGGCCCTTTTTGCCAGCCATGACCGACCGAGGTTTCCATATTGTCATCCCCGCCGGTGGTCAGGTTGTGGCAGCTGTAGCAACTGAACACGCCCGAGGCCGAGAGACGCGGATCGAAAAACAGCGCTTTGCCCAGATCGAGCTTCGCCGGGGTCGAGGGGTTACCCGCGATGGCGGGAACCGTCGAAGGCAGGGCTCTGAAGGTTTCCAGCGCGAGATCGCGCAAGGTATCTGCAGAAGCCGCCGTCCCGGACAAAATCGCCGGGACGAGGAGGGAGAGGAGGATTGGTTTCATGCTTGCTCCTGAAGGTTGAGCTGGCGTTCGCGCAGGGCCAGTCTGGGGCCAGGCGCGGGCAGGGCGCCATGATCGGGATCAAAGCCGGAAGCAGCGCTGGATTAATTTAAATAAGTATATGAAAATAATATATTATTCTTCAGGCGCACGGATCCACTTTACCCGGGTTGTGGGGGCGGAGCCTTTCTGAGCGACCGCTCCCCGGAAGAGATCAGTTTCGAATTGTGCTATTGCCCGATTTTCAGACAGCTCTGGTCTTTGATCATGCGGCGGAAAGATGAAATTGCAGCAGGGGCGGCGATTTCTCTTGCTCAATCGTATTGGGTACCCGCAATATGATCAAAATATAATAAGACTGAAAACCACACCACAGGGGTGATCTTTTGGCTGTTACTGCTGCCATTATGGCGAAAGATGTGACCAAGGCGTTCGGTCAGGGCGAAACCGTGGTCAGGGCGCTGGACAATGTGTCCTGCGAAATCAGAACCGGCGAATTCTTTACGCTTCTCGGGCCATCGGGCTGTGGCAAGACCACGCTTTTGCGCCTGATCGCGGGGTTTGAGATGCCAAGCGCCGGGCAGATCCTGATCGATGGCCAGGATGTGACCGGCCAGCCCCCAAACAAGCGGGCGGTGAATACGGTCTTCCAGTCCTATGCTCTGTTCCCGCATCTGAGCGTGGCCGAAAATATCGGCTTCGGGCTGAAGATGAAGGGCATCGCAAAATCCGAGATCGACCGGACGGTCCAGGAAATGTTGGCGCTGGTCCGGCTCGAGGCGATGGCGGGGCGCAAGACCAGCCAGCTCTCGGGGGGCCAGCAGCAGCGGGTGGCGCTGGCGCGGGCACTGGCGCCGCGGCCCAAGGTTCTGCTTCTTGATGAGCCGCTTTCGGCGCTTGACCTTAAGTTGCGCAAGGAAATGCAGGTCGAGCTGAAACGGCTCCAGACCGAGACCGGCATCACCTTTGTCTTCGTCACCCATGACCAGGAAGAAGCGCTGACCATGTCGGACCGCATCGCGGTCATGTCGGCGGGCAGGATCCAGCAGCTTGGCGCCCCGCGCGAGATCTACACAAAACCCCGTAACCGCTTTGTCGCCTCCTTCATCGGCGAGACGAATTTCCTGACCGCAACCGGCGTGCCGGGCGGAGCAAAGCTTGCTTCGGGTGAGGTGATTGCGGTCGATACCGGCGGCAAGGGCGGGCAGATCACGCTTGCGGTGCGGCCCGAACATGTTGAGATCACCCCGCCGGAGGCGCAGGGCGCGATCCCGGCCGAGGTGCGGGGCTCGGTCTATTTCGGCACTGATATGAATTACCAGATCGTGCTGCCCGACGGGACCGGGATCGAGGCCTGTGTGCAATCGGGCGTCACCGGCGAGGCGCTGATCGGGCAGGGGGCGAAGGTGGGGATCCGGTTCGCGCCGGGCTCTGTTCTCATGCTGGAGGATTGAGCGATGGCCCGGACACATGGCGCGAGCGAGGCCGAGCGCCTTCAGGCCGCAAGCTCGACCCGCAATGCCTGGGCGCTTTCGGCCCCGGCGCTGATCCTTTTGTTCTGCGCGGCGGCAGGGCCCCTGCTGATCGTGCTGATCTATTCCTTCCTCACGGCTGGCCCGACCGGCGGCGTGGTATGGGACTTCTCGACCGAGGCCTGGGTTGGGGTTCTTTACACCCGCGACATCTTTGATGATGGCAATCTGGTGCTCGCCGATGCGCATCTGACGATCTTCTGGCGTTCGGTGAAAATCTCGATCCTGACCACGCTGATCACCTTTGCCCTTGGCTTCCCCACTGCCTGGTTCATCGCCACACGCCCGCTGAAAGAGCGCGCGCTCTGGCTGTTCCTGATCACCATTCCCTTCTGGACCAATCTGCTGATCCGCACCTTCGCGATCACCGAAATCATCCGCAATGAGGGGCTTCTGAACAAGATCCTGCTGGGGATCGGGGTGATTTCCGAACCGATCCGCATCATGAACACCGATACCGCCGTGCTGATCGGCATGGCCTATGTCTATCTGCCGCTGATGGTGCTGCCGCTGTTTGCGGCCATCGACCGCTTCGATATGCGGCTTCTGGAAGCGGGATATGACCTTTACGCCTCGCGGCTTCAGGTGCTGCGTCATGTGGTATTGCCGATCGTGAAGCCTGGCATCATCGCAGGCTCGATCCTTGTCTTCATCCCCTCGCTTGGCGCCTATGTCACGCCGCGCGTGCTGGGGGGCGGCAAGAATATGATGATCGGCAATTTCATCGAGCTGCAATTCGGCCAGGGCCGGAACTGGCCGCTCGGCGCGGCACTTTCCATGACGCTTTTGCTGATCGTGATGCTGGCGATGATCTTCTATGTCCGCGCCGCGACCAAAGGGGGCAAGAGCCATGGCTGATAAAAGCTTTGAAGTCTCGCGCCTGCCCGGTTTCGCCACTGTCGCCATCCTGGTCTTTATCGCGCTCTATCTGCCGATCTGCACGCTGGTCTTCTATTCCTTCAATGCCGGCACCACGCTTTCGGTCTGGCAGGGCTTTTCCTGGCGCTGGTATATCGAGGCCTGGGAGAATGATGTCGTACAGGCCGCCGCGCTGCGCTCGCTGCAGATTGCGGTTTCGGCCAGTTTCATCGCGACGGTCGTGGCGACCATGGCCGCCCTCGCAACCACCAGGCGCCGCGCGTTTCGTGGCCAGACGGCGATCTATGCCTTTATCAACCAGCCGCTGATGGTGCCCGAGATCGTGACCGCAGTGGCGCTTTTGATCGTCTTCGGGGTGATCAAGGCCTGGACCGGCTATCAGGGCCTCTGGTATCTGATCCTCGCGCATTCGGCCTTTTGTGTGCCCTTTGCCTATCTGCCGATCCGGGCAAGGCTGGAAGGGATGGATCTCTCGCTGGAATCGGCGGCGGCGGATCTTTACGCCAATCCCTGGCAGACCTTCCGCTTTGTCACGCTGCCGCTTCTGTCCCCCGGGATCGCCGCCGGCGCGATGCTTGCCTTCGTCATCAGCCTCGATGATGTAGTGATTACCGAGTTTGTGAAATCCGCAGGCCAGGATACGCTGCCGACCTATATGCTCGGCCAGCTGCGCCGGACGCTGACGCCCGAGGTCAATGCGATCTCGACCGGGCTTCTGGTGCTGACGGTGCTGCTGCTGGTCGGGTTCTCACTTATCAACCGCAAGAAAAACTGAACCGAATGGTTCTTGTCCAAAGTTTCACAGGGAGACGGATATGAAGAAATTCCTCAGCACGGTGGCCATTCTCTGCGCCACTGCCGCCATGGCCAGCACCGATGACAAAGTGCTGCAGCTTTACAACTGGGGCGATTATACCAGTGCCGAGCTGCTGCGGAAGTTCGAGGCAGAGACCGGCATCAAGGTTATCGTCACCGATTACGATTCAAACGACACCGCCCTGGCAAAGATCCGCGCCGGCGGCCATGGCTTCGACATGGTGGTGCCTTCGGCCAATTACGTGCCGATTTTCGTCGAAGAGGGGCTGGTGGCGGAGCTTGACCATTCGAAACTGCCCAATATCGGCAATATCGCCCCGGAATGGCGCGATGTGTCCTGGGATCCGGGCCGCGCCCATACCATTCCCTGGCAGTGGGGATCGACCGGGATCATGGTCAACAAATCGGTCTATAGCGGCGACATCAACACTTCGGCGATCTGGCTGGATGTGCCGGATGAGCTGAAGGGCAAGATCAATGTGACGCCGGAGATGAACGATATCGTCTATATGGCGGTGTGGTATGTCGGCGGCGAACCCTGCACCGAAGACACCGAAGTGCTGAAAAAGGCCCGTGACGCGCTGATCGCAGCCAAGCCCGACTGGATTTCGATGGATTATGGCGCCACCGAGAAGATGTCGAGCAATGACTGGGCGGCGACCGTTTACTGGAACGGGGCGGCCCTGCGCTCGCGCATCAATAACCCCGATGTGCATTTCGGTTACCCGAAAGAAGGCTATCCGCTGTTCATGGATTCGGTGGCGATCCTCTCGGATGCCAAAAACCCAGAAGGTGCGTATAAGTTCCTGAACTTCATCATGGAGCCGGAAAACGCCGCGCTGATCTCGACCCATGCCAAATATGCCAATGGCATCACCGGCTCTGAGCCGTTCATGCCCGAAGAGATGAAGGGCGCCCCGGAGATTGAGATCCCGGAAGCCTCGAAAGCCGCCGGTCACTTCCTGCAACGCTGCCCGCCCAAGGCGCAGGAATATATGACCGCGATCTGGACCGAGCTGATGAAATAAGCGGCAGCGCCGCTTTGTAAGATCCAGGGCGGCCCGCTTCGGGCCGCCTTTCTGCCGAATGGAGCCTGAGATATGCCCGCCGACCTGATTTTCATCAATGCCAAGGCCCTGACCATGGATCCCGACATGCCCCGGGCCGAGGCCGTGGCGATTGCCGCGGGGCGTATCCTCGCCGTGGGCTCCAATGCCGATATCACCGCGCTGAAGGGGGCGGCCACGAAAGTGGTGGATGCGGGCGGGCGGATGCTCCTGCCGGGCTTTGTTGAAAGCCATCTGCATCTGGGGCTTGGCGGATCCGAGCTGAGCGATCTGCAACTGACCCATGTGCATGGCATAGACCAGCTGCGCGAGGCCTTTCTGGGCTATGCGGCGGCCAATCCGGATCTGCCCTTCCTCATGGCGCAGGGCGCCGATTATGGCCTTATCGAAGGCGGCGCCAACCGCCATATCCTCGACAGTATCATCGCCGACCGCCCGATCGCGATGACCTCGCATGACCATCACACGATCTGGGCCAATACCCTTGCGCTGGAACTTTCCGGCACGCTGAACGGGCTGGCCTGTTCGCCCGGCCATGAGGTGGTGATGGGGGCGGACGGGCTGGCGACCGGAGAGCTGCTGGAATTCGAAGCCTTTGGCCGGGTCGTTGATCTTGCCGGGCGCGGGCGGCTTAATCTGGGCATCGCGACCGGTGGCGAGCCGGTCAATCCGAGCCAGGCCGAGCGCGATCTGGACAAGGATATGTTCGAGCGCGGCCAGATCCATTGCGCGCAATATGGCATCACCTCGATGGTGATGATGGATGGCAACCGCTACACGCTGGAATGCCTGCGCGAATTGCAGGAAGAAGGCCGGCTGCTGGCGCGGGTCAAGGTGCCCTTCCATTACAAACCCAGTATGGACCATTCCGAGCTGGACCGTGCCGTCGAGATGACCGAGAGCTTCAATGATGAATGGCTCAGCTCGGGCTTTGTGAAAATGTTCATGGATGGTGTGCTCGACAGTTATACCGCCTTCATGCTGAACGATTATCCGACAAAGCCCGGCCATAGATCGGTCGCGCTTTTCCCGCCGGATCAGTTCAACCCGCTGGCAGCCGAGATCGACCGCCGCGGCCTGCAGATCGCGGTTCATGCCATCGGTGACGGGGCCGTGCGGACCACGATTGATGGCTATGAAACCGCGCAGATCCAGAATGGCAAGCGCGACTCGCGTCACCGGATCGAACATATTGAACTGATCGACCGCGCCGATGTGCCGCGTGTCGGTGCGCTTGGGATTGTTGCGAGCCTGCAGCCCTCGCATCCGCCGGGCGCAATGGATTTCGGGATGGAGCCGACGCTGACCAATATCGGGCAAGCGCGCTGGCCGGATGCCTATCTGCACAAAACGCTGGCCGATCATGGCGCGCCCGTTGCCTATGCCTCGGACTGGGCGGTGACCGATGTGGCGGTCTTGCGTTCGGTCCAGGCGGCGGTGACGCGGGTGCCTTACAGCGATTCCTGCACCGATGAGCGCCTCAGCCTTGAGGAAAGCCTTTACGCCTATACGGCGGGCGGCGCCTGGGCGGCGCATACCGATCATATCACCGGTCGGCTGAAACCCGGCCTCGCGGCGGATCTGGTGCTTTTGCAGGAAGATCTGGAACAGGTCGCACCCGATCAGATCGGCAAGGTCCAGGTCGCACTGACAATCTGCGGCGGGCGGGTGACCTATGCGGCTGAAGGCCAGGCCATCGGATAAGGCCATCTGATCGCAGGGCTGATTTCAGGGTCAAAAGACGGTGACGTTACGGCACCTGAAGCAAAACTGAGACAGTCGCCGGCGGGGCTTGCCTGAATCCCGCCGGCGTTGTCATTTGTTAACTTGCCTGTGGAAATCTTTCGCCTAAGTTGCCCCTCTTCGAGAAGACAGTTCATCTCCGCCCGGCGGGCGCGTCAAAGGTCTCAGTCATGTTTCCATTCCTGCCCCCCAGCGCGGCCCAGCTCATGCGCCTTGGCCTGCGATCTTCGGTCATGATGGCCGAGGCACAGGCGGTGATCGCGATGCGAATGGCCGGGATGATGGGGATGTGGCCGGTTTCACCGGGCGAGAATGCGCGGATGGTGTCGGAAAAGATCGCAGCCCTGCAAGAAGCGCAGATCGCGGTGATGAAGGCCGCGATGAAGGGGGCCTCGCCCGCGACGATGGCCGAGGCCGCTTTGCGCCCGGTGCGCCGCCGCACAAAAGCCAATGCCGAACGGCTGGCGCGGGACGTCACCCGTTAAGCCACCCGTTAAGCCACTGGCGGATCACTGGGCCGCGATGCGGATCACCGGCTCCATCGCGGCAAATTGCGCCGGCGAAAGGTGGCATTTGATCTGATGCCCGCCGGCCAGCTGAACAACCGGCGGCATCACGCGATCACAGAGCCCGCCCCCGACCTGGGATTTCCAGCGGCAGCGCGTCTGGAACGGACAGCCCGGCGGCGGGTTCATCGCAGAGGGGATCTCGCCGTCCAGCACGATATGTTTGCGCGTCACCGTCGGATCGGCGATCGGGACTGCGGATAAAAGCGCCTCGGTATAGGGGTGATAGGGCGGGGCAAAAACCTGTTCAGTCGTGCCCATCTCGACCACATGCCCAAGATACATCACCATCACCCGGTCGCTGAGATAGCGCACGATGGAAAGATCATGGCTGATGAACAAAAGCGTCGTGCCATTCTCGCGCTGGATATCCATCAGCAGATCGGTGACCGCCGCCTGGACCGAGACATCCAGCGCCGAGACCGGCTCATCCGCGACCACCACTTTCGCGCCACCCGCGAAGGCGCGCGCAATGCCGACGCGCTGTTTTTGTCCGCCCGACAGCTGGCGCGGCATCCGTTCGGCAAAGGCGCGCGGCAGTTTCACAAGGTCAAGAAGCTCGAGCATCCGGGCCTGACGCGCGGCGTCACTGTCGCCGTAGCGGAAGACCTCCAGCGCGCGGATGATCTGGCGCCCGACCGTCATCGAGGGGTTCAGCGTGTCGAACGGGTTCTGGAACACCATCTGCAACTTTGACACCGTATCCGCGCCGCGTTTCTGGATCGGCGTGGATTGCACGTTTTCATCAAACAGCATGATCTTGCCCGAAGTTGCGGTCTCCAGCCCCATCAGAACCCTGGCGAAGGTGGATTTGCCGCAACCCGATTCCCCAACGATTGCAAGGGTCTCGCCTTTCCGGGCCTCGAAGCTCAGCGTCTCATTGGCCTTGACGACTTTGGTCAGGCCGCCGCCGAAGGCCCCCGAGGAAACCTGGTAATATTTCCTCAGATCATCCATTTTCAGAACGATCTCGCCCGGCGGCAGTTTTTCGCGGGCTTTGGCCGCCCTGGGCGGCGCGTGCCAGTCGATTTCCTGCCATTTCAGGCAACGCGTCGCGTGGCGCTCGCCGCCGGGAACCGGCGCCATCGCGATGTCGCCGGCATTGCAGCGCCCGGCTTCGAAATACACGCAGCGCGGGCCGAAATTGCAGCCCTGGGGGCGTTCATGCGGCAACGGAAAATTCCCGGGGATCGAGATCAGCGGGCGGGCGTTTTTGTCTGCGCCGGGCAACGGGATCGCCCGGAAGAGAGCCTGGGTATAGGGATGGCGCATTTCGGTGAAGACCTCGGTGACATTGCCGGTCTCGACCGCCTCGCCGGAATACATCACGCAAAGCCGGTCGCAGACATCGAGGATCAGGCCGAGATTATGCGAGATGAACAGCATCGAAGTGCCGTATTTCTCGCCCAGTTCCTTTACCAGGGCGACAATGCCGGCCTCGACGGTGACATCAAGCGCAGTGGTCGGTTCATCGAGGATCAGGAGCGCGGGTTTCGCCATCAGCGCCATGGCGATGACGATGCGCTGCTGCTGGCCGCCCGAAAGCTGATGCGGATAGGAATTCAGCATCCGGTCCGGATCGGGCAGCCTTACATCGGCAACGATCTGACGGGCAAGCGCCCAGGCTTCAGATCGCGACATGCCACGATGGATCATCGGGACTTCGGCAAGTTGTGCGCCGATCTTCATCGCGGGGTTGAGCGAGGCCATTGGCTCCTGGTAGATCATTGCGATCTCAGAGCCACGTATGCGGCGCAATTGCTCCTCGCCCATGGTGGTGAGGTCCTGGCCCTTGAAAAGGATGCGCCCGGCGGTGATTTTGCCGTTCTTCCCGAGATCGCGCATCACAGCCAGCGCGACGGTGGATTTGCCGCAACCAGATTCGCCGACGAGGCCCATGGATTCGCCCGCCATCACCTTGCAGGAGAAATCCATCACCGCCGGGATCTGTCGGAGCCGGGTGAAGAAGGTGATCGAGAGGTTTTCGATCTCGAGAATTGGCTGTGTGGGATCCCAGGTGCTCGGCTTCGCGGTCATATGGGTTTCCTTTGGCTGGTGGCCAGGGCGCTGCCCCGGACCCCGGGATATTTAAGGACAGATGAAATCAGTCTTTCAGGCTTTCTTCGCGAAGGCCGTCGGCGAGGAGGTTGAGGCCGAGGACGAGGCTCATCAGGGCAATGGCGGGGACGAGGGCGGCATGGGGGAAGATCGCGAGGAGGCGGCGGCCATCGTCGATGGTGGAGCCCCAGTCGGGGCTTTCGGGCGAGACGCCGAGGCCGAAGAAGCCGAGCGTGCCGAGGAGGATGGTGGTATAGCCGATCCTGAGGCAGAAATCGACAATCAGGGGGCCGCGCGCATTGGGCAGGATCTCCCACAGCATGATATACCAGGGGCCCTCGCCGCGGGTCTGGCCGGCGGCGACATAGTCGCGGGCTTTGATGTCCATGGTGAGACCACGGACGATGCGAAAGACACCGGGCGAGTTTACGAAAACCACAGAGACAAAGACATTGAGCATATTGGGGCTCATCGAGAAGAGGCCGGTCGGGTCTTTGTTGAAGGCAAGCCCCGCCCAGGCCCAGAGCCCGATGATCAGCGTCAGGCCGACATAGAGGTTGCGGCGCGCAGGCAGAATATGGAAGCGCGAATTGAAGAGGATGGTGAAAAAGATCACCGGGAAGAGAAAGAGCGCTGCGGCAAAGTAAATCGGGATGCCGGTCTCGATGATCTCGGGCGTGACCAGCAGGTAGAAGAGCAGGATCACCGGGAAAGCCAGCACGAGATTGGCGATGAAGGAGAGGAATGTGTCGAACTTGCCCGCAAAATAACCGGCGGGCAGGCCCAGCGTGATCCCGACCATGAAGGCAAAGACCGTGGCGGCGGGGGCGATTTTCAGCACCTCGCGCGCGCCCATCACCATGCGCGAAAACACGTCACGGGCAAGGTTGTCGCCGCCGAGCAGATACCAAGGATAGACCCCTTCGGCCGCAGTGGCCAGCGCCGTGCCGGGGAGTTTGTTTTTCATCCCCGAGAGCTGCACGAGCGGATCATGCGTGATGATCAGATCGGCAAAAAGCGCGGTGAAGATCCAGAACATCACCACGGCAAAGCCAATCATGCCCGCGGTGGAATCGAAGAGCTTGCCGTAAAGGCCAAGGCGGCGGCGGTACCGGATCGACAGGATGAATGTGGCGATCAGGGCGATCCAGACCGGGGCGAATGCCAGGGCGGATTTCAGGGCGATCTGGAGCCAGGAGAGGTCTTGCATCTGTCTCTCCTCAACTCAGCCGGATGCGGGGGTTGAGGAAGACATAACCGATGTCCGAGATCAGCTGCGTGATAAGCACCAGCACCACCGCGACAACGGAACAGCCCAGCAGAAGCGGGATGTCGTTATTCCCCGCCGCCTGCACCAGCGTCCAGCCGAAGCCTTTGTAATTGAACAGGGTTTCGACAATCACCACGCCGTTCAACAGCCAGGGGAATTGCAGCATGATCACAGTGAACGGCGCGATCAGGGCGTTTCTCAGCGCGTGTTTCATCACCACCTGGGAAAAGCTGACGCCCTTGAGGCGCGCGGTGCGGATATATTGCTGGCTCATCACCTCGGTCATCGAGGCGCGGGTCATGCGGGCGATATACCCGATGCCGTAAAGCGCGATGGTCATCACCGGCAGGGCGAAATTCCAGAAAGTTATCCTGTCCATGGCGCTGGTGGCGGTGCCCTGGAAGAGGGTCTTGCCCTCGATCCAGCCCATTTCGGCCAGCACGGGTGAGATGCCGACCGTGGCCGAGGCTAAGACCACGATGAAGATCACGCCCGAAACATATTCCGGCGTCGCCGTCGTCACGATGGCAAAGCCCGAGAGGATGCGGTCGGTCCAGGAGCCTTCGCGCATCCCCGAGAGCACGCCAAGGGTCAGCGCGGTCGGCACCATCACGATCATCACCCAGAGCATCAGCCAGGAGGTCATCGACAGCGCGCGTTTGATCACATCGGCCACCGGCTGTTTGAACACGGTGGAAAAGCCCCACTGGCCCTGGAGAAGGCCGCAGCGGGTGGGGATATCGTCAAGGGTCGCCACCGTCCCGGTGATGCAGCGGCCGGTGAAGCGGCCCTCTTCTTCGCGTGTCCAGCCCGGCACGACACCAAGCCATTGCCCATAGCGATGCAGCGTCGGGGTGCCATAGCCGTTGCGGTCGAGCCAGCTTGCGACTTCGGCATCACTCATCCGCACCGAAGCCTCGGATTTCGCGAGCTTTTCCAGGTTGGGTGGCAGATTGGTCAGCCAAAAGACAATGAAGGTCAGCGCAAGGACAGTCAGGAGCATCACGCCGGTACGGCGCAGGACAAAGGCGAACATGGCTTCTCCTCTTCCGGGTCAGGGAAGGCGGCGGCTTGTTGGCTGGGGGCCCGGGGGGCGGGGCGGAAACGGGGCAGGGCGGCGCCTGCCCCGGGAACCGCATCAGGCGGCGATCCACCATTTGTAATGATGGTGTTCAAAGGTTGCGTGGATGCCGCAATCCTTCACCTTCGGATCAGTATGACGATAGAGCGAGCGCCAGTAGGATTGCACGAGCACACCCTGCTCCTGCAGGATTTCCTCGACCCGTTTCATGACCTTGCTGCGCTCGGTCGCATCATTGATCGCCAGCGCCTTGCCGAGTTCAGCATCGAATTCCGCATTCGAGAAGGCGGATTCGTTCCAGGCCTCGCCAGAGCGATAGGCGACTGACAGAACCTGGACGCCGAGCGGACGCATATTCCACTCGGTGGCCGAGAAAGGGTATTTGGTCCAGTCATTCCAGAAGGTCGAACCCGGCAACACCGTCCGTTTTATTTTGAGACCGGCATCGCGGATCTGGGCCGCAATGGCGTCACAGGTCGCAGCCTGCCAGGCATCATCAAGCGAGATCAGCTCGAATTCGAAATCACCATAACCGGCCTCGGTGACCAGCGCCTTGCCGGCGACCGGATCGGTGACCACTGGCGGCAATTCGTAATATTCCGGGTGGATCGGGCAGACATGGTGATTTTCCGCGACGGTCCCGAGGCCGGAATAGCCCAGCTCCAGCACCACGGCATTGTCGACGCATTTGATCAGGCCGGTGCGGGTTCTGACATCCTTATATTCCTCGGCCAGCTGGTTGAACCGGACCGCCAGCGTCGCAGAAGTCACCGCCTCCGATTTATCCCAGCCCATCGCGTCGAGCACTTCGATGAATTCGCCAACCGACTGATATGTGGCATCAATTTCGCCGGATCCAGCCGCCGCAACCTCGGCTGCCGGGTCGGTGCCAAGATCGTAATATTCGATCCGGTCGAGATAGGGCCCGCCGTAAACCTCGCTGCCCCACCAGGGCTGATCCGATTTCACCAGCGAGGCACGCACACCGGTTTCGAAATTATCATATTTGAACGGGCCGGTGCCCGGCGTCTGGGTCGGATCACCATTCTCATAGCTTTTATGAACGACCATGCCGGGATAATCGGCCAAAGCCGCGATCAGGGCGATATCGGGGGCGCTCAGCACCAGTTTCACGGTTGAGCCATCGACCACGGTGACCGCACCGTCGCGCATCTTGCCGCCCTCGCTGCCGTCCCGCAGACCGACACAGCGCGCCGCCATCGAATTGCCTTCGACCGAGCCATCGCACCAGCGCGCAAAATTATGCGCGACGTCCTCGGCGGTGAAATCGTCGCCATTCGACCATTTTACGCCCTGACGCACCTTCAGCGTGTATTCGGTCGCGTCGTCATTGGCCTCCCAGCTTTCCAGCAACATGCCGCGGATCGAGCCGTCATTGTTGTATTCGACCAGATATTCCAGCCAGCCGCGCATGAAATTGGCGATCTGGCTCCAGTCAGAGGTGCGCGGGTCTTTCAGCGCTTTCAGCTCCATCGACATCCTGAGCGTGCCGCCGGGCGTCGGGGTGCCTTCGGCATAGGCCGGGGTTTCCAGCCCCAGCAGCCCCCAGGCGACCGGCGCCGCCACGCCAAGCGCGGTGGTGCGGGTCAGGAATTCGCGGCGGCTGAGCTGGCCCGCACGATGCTCTTCGGCATACATGGTTGCGGCGGGGTGCAGACGGGTATCGGTATTCCGGGTCATTCATCATCTCCCTGTCAGGCTCGGGCGCGAGGCAGAAAGCGTCGCGCAAACGAGGTCCGGGACGTGCCGTTCTCTCCCGGCTGCAGTGCCCTGCCGGCGCCTGTCCGGGCTGATACCGGAACGGCCGGAACTGTCTGGCCACGCAGGAACCGCGCCGCGAAACAGGCTGTTGGGATCTGCGGTGCGGGCCGGATTTTTTCCGCCGGCTTCATTCCCTGGTCCGTCCATTGCGCATGTTTTCCGCTTTCGCGTCAATGCTTTTGACAGACCATTCTCAGGGCTTTTGCGATATCGAGGTCATGGAATTGCGCCAGACGCATTGCAGGTTCAGCAGCTGGCGCATGGCAGCTGCCGGCCACTAGGGACGCCCGATACGGTGCGCCGGCTGACCGCGCCGGCGCCCAGTCGGCCCCCAGTCGGTCCGTGGTAGCAGGCTCAGCCGGTGCGGCGGAATGCCGTCGGCGACTTGCCGGTCATATGGTGGAAGGCGCGGGTGAAATAGGCCGGCGAGGCAAAGCCAAGGCTCGCCGCGATATGACCCACCGGGATCTTGGTCTCACTCAACAGGCGCTGCGCCTCAAAGATACGGCGGTCCTGCAACAGGACCGAAGCCGGTTTGCCGCAGGACTGTTTGCAGCAGCGCGAAAGATGGGTGGGCGTGACATTCAGCTTTGCGGCGAAATCCGAGACGCCAAGACCCGAGCGATATTCCTTTTCCAGCAGACTGGAATAGCGCGCCGCCAGCCGGCGGCTGGCATCGGGGCGGGTGGCTTCCGGCTCGGCCCGGGCGGCCTGGCGCTCCAGCCAGACCCCGAGCAGCCCCAGATAATGGCCGGTGGCCCGATCATGGGCCGGCACATCCGAACTCATCTCGCGCGTAATCGAATCAAGCAAGACGTTGATTTCCTGCTGCGCATGGACCTCGCGGATCCGCAGATGCTGCGGTGATGCGGGCAAAGGCAGCCCGCAATTGCGCCCGAAAAACACCGCCGTGCCGAAAACCGAAGGGCCGGCATCAAAGCCATGCATAACGCCCGGCGGAATGAAAACCACATTATGTGCGGTGTAGCCGCGCGTCTGCCCCTGGACCGTGATACGGCCCTGGCCTTTGGTGAACCACAAAAGGCAGGATTCAGACAGCGAGCGCATCGCTTCGATACGCCAGCGGCCGGCGGCGGCGAGACGTGGAATGGCGAGGACACGGAGGTTTGAAATCGCGGTAAAGTCTTGCATTGTCTTCTTATCTTTTCTGCCGATGGGCGAAAGGTAAGCGGCAAGTCTGCAAAAATGAAACCAAAAAAATGACATTTCAGTCAAGTTATCCACAGCCCTAACGGAAAGCTGTGGGTAAATATGTGGACGTTTTGCAAGCCGCTGGCAAGCCACGCCAGCCGCGACATTGGAAGGGGCAGGGCGCGCCTCAGGGCAGCGCCAGCGTCTGCCAGTCGCGCATCCGGCTGCGAAACCAGGTCCGCTGGCGTTTCGCATATTGATGGCTGGCGATTTTTGCCGCAGTGATCGCTTCGGCAAGGCTCGCCTCGCCACGAAGATAAGCAACAAGCTCCGGCGCCCCGATCGCTTTGGCCCAGGGGCGCGCGGCGTCCCAGTGCGGCAGCGCGGCGCGCGCCTCCTCCAGCGCCCCGTTCCCGATCATCTGATCAAAACGCCGGTCGATGCGGTGGTTCAGCCAATCAGTCCCGGGCTGCATCACAAGGGCCTCGCTACGCGCGCGCGGCAAAAGTGCCGGGCCCGTCTGCGCCTGCCAGAAGGCCAGCCCGCGCCCGGTGGCCCGCAAAACCTCCCAGGCGCGCTGCACCCGGGCGGGGTTGCGCAGGTCGATCCGCGCGGCGGTCTCGGGGTCAAGTCCCGCCAGCATCGCAGGATAGTCCACCAGCCGCAGCCGGTCCGCCTCCGCCCGCACCCCGGGCGGCACCGGAGGCACCGCAGCCAGACCTTCCGTCAGCGCCATGAAATATAGCCCGGTCCCCCCGACGATCACCACCGGGCGCGCCAGCAAAGCCGTGACCTCGCGCAGCCAGTGGCCGACCGAATATTCCGCATCGCGCCCGATATGGCCGTAAAGCAGATGCGGCGCCGCCGCCGCCTCGGCCAGAGTGGGCCGCGCCGACAGGACCCGCCAGCAGTCATAGACCTGAAGCGCATCGGCATTCACCACCGCCCGCCCGTCCCGTGCCGCCAGTTCCAGCGCGAGCGCCGATTTTCCGCTCGCCGTCGGTCCGGCGATCAGCACAGGCAGCTCTCTTGAAACTGCAGAGAGATCCGGCATCGAATTTCCTCTTGATCCAGATATTCCGGGGGAACCCCGACGTTGCCGGGATGGGGGCCGCGCCCCCTTTCGCGCTCTCTTTCGCGCCTGTGCGGATCCGCCGCAACCCCGGTTGATCCCGGCCCGCTTTTGGACCATTTTGCGCGCAACTTCAAAATCAGAACAAGACCAGGGGATTCCCATGTCCAGCGCAAGCACAAAGCCAGGGCCAGTCACGGCCTCGGCGGTGAAATATTCCCGCGTGATGCTCAAAATCTCGGGGGAGGCGCTGATGGGCGACCAGGGCTTCGGCCTCAATCCGCCCACGGTTGCGCGTATCGCCCAGGAAGTCAAAGCGGTGCAGGAGCTTGGCGTCGAGATCTGTATGGTGATCGGCGGCGGCAATATCTTCCGCGGCCTTGCCGGTTCGGCGCAGGGGATGGAACGCACCACCGCCGATTACATGGGCATGCTTGCCACAGTGATGAATGCGCTCGCGATGCAATCGGCGCTGGAACAGATCGGCGTCTTCACCCGGGTGATTTCAGCCATCCCGATGGACCAGGTCTGCGAGCCCTATATCCGCCGCCGCGCCGTCCGCCACCTCGAGAAAAAACGCGTCTGCATCTTCGCCGCTGGCACCGGAAACCCCTATTTCACCACCGACACGGCTGCGACTTTGCGGGCCAATGAAATGGGCTGCGAGGCGGTGTTCAAAGGCACCAAGGTGGATGGCGTCTATGACAAAGACCCCAAAAAACACGAGGATGCCAAACGCTACGAGACCGTCTCTTATGACGAGGCGCTGGAAAAACATCTCGGTGTGATGGATGCGACCGCCATCGCGCTTGCCCGCGACAATGACCTGCCGATCATCGTCTTCTCGCTTGATGAGCCGGGCGGATTCCGCACAATCCTCGCAGGCGAGGGCACTTATACGCTGGTGAATGCAAAGGGCTGAGATATCTCAGTCGTCGCATAAATTTATCCGGGGCGGTCCTTTTATTTCGACGTGAATGTCAGGGGCCGCCCGTTTCCTGGCCGGTTATTCAGCCGGGTCCGGGCCTTCAGACGCATTGTTTCAGCGCCACCGTGACCGACGCTCTGCATGTCGGCTGGCTGTACTGGCGCATCAGGCCGGGACAGGCCGCAGCGCATCAGGACAGAGGGCGCAGAGAAACCGCCCACGCCATAGCGGTGCAGAGGGAATTTCCGCGCAGCTCCCCGTCGCGGGCGGCATTCCATGCCACAAGCTTCTATACCCCGGGTCATCTTTGTCCTATAGGAAACCAGATTTCCCCGCATCTCTCGCGGGCCAGCCTGAGGAATATGCCAGATGTCGAACGAAGAGTTCATGCTCGACACCGATGATCTCATTCGCCGCATGGAAGGGGCGATCGCCTCTCTGCGGGTCGAATTTGCCAGCCTGCGCACCGGCCGTGCCTCCGGCGCGATGCTGGAGCCGATCATGGTGGATGCTTACGGCCAGATGACGCCGATCAACCAGCTTGGCACCGTCAACGTCCCCGAGCCGCGCATGGTCACGATCAACGTCTGGGACAAGGGCATGATCAATAAGGTGGAAAAGGCGATCCGCGAATCCGGTCTGGGCATCAATCCCCAGACCAACGGCCCGATCATCATGCTGCCGATCCCCGAGCTGAACGAGGAACGCCGCCGCGAACTGACGAAAGTCGCCGGCTCCTATGCCGAACATGCCAAGGTTGCGATCCGCAACCTGCGCCGTGACGGTATGGATCAGATCAAGAAAGCCAAAACGAAGAACTCGCTCTCGGAAGACGACCAGAAATTCTGGGAAGACGAGGTCCAGGAGCTGACCGACAAGCATATCAAGCTGATTGACCAGACGCTTGAGACCAAACAGGCGGAGATCATGCAGGTCTGATCCTTCGGGAGGAGCCGCGCATGGTCGCCGCTAAAACCCCCGATGCTGCAGGGTCCCGCATTTCGGGGTCTGGCATTTCCGGATCTGGCATTTCCGGATCTGGCACCGCCATATCTGGCCCCGATGCAGCCGCGCAGGCGCATCTGGCGCAGGCAGGTGCGGGGGCGGCGCGCCATGTTGCGATCATCATGGACGGCAATGGCCGCTGGGCGACCAATCGCGGCTGGCCGCGACTGGTCGGGCATCGCCGGGGCGCGGAACGGGTGCGTGAAATCGTTCGCGCCGCGCCGGATATGGGGCTGCGCTGGCTGACGCTTTACGCATTCTCGACGGAGAACTGGAAACGATCGACCGAGGAAGTCCTTGGTCTGATGGGGATCTTCGCGCATTTCATCCAGCGCGAGGCGGCAGCCCTTGCGCGCGAAGGCGTGCGGTTGCGCTTTATCGGCGACCGCTCGCGTCTGGCGCCAAAGCTGCAGCGCCTTATGGCGGGTATCGAGGCCAAGACCGCGCATCTCACGCGACTGAACCTGATCGTTGCGATCAATTACGGCGGTCGTGACGAGATCCTGCGCGCCGCGCGCCGGATCGCGACCGAGGCGGCCGAGGGGCGGTTCAACCCCGCCGACCTGACCGATGCCGCGTTTTCTCATGCGCTGGACACCGGCGATGTGCCCGATCCGGATCTGGTGATCCGCACCTCGGGCGAGACCCGCACCTCGAATTTTCTCGTCTGGCAGGCGGCCTATTCGGAATATGAATTCACCGAAACGCTCTGGCCCGATTTCACGCCGGACGAACTGGCCTCGATTCTTTCGCGTTTCGGCAATCGGGAGCGCCGGTTCGGCGGAGCAAAACCATGACCTCAAAATCCGCAGGTGAAAAATCGGCAAGATGGGGGGATCTGGCGCCGCGTATCCTTTCGGCCATTGTTATGCTGGCGGTCGGAGGGCTTGCGATCTGGCTTGGCGGGATCTGGTTTCTCGCGCTTGCGGTGATCTCTTCGGCGCTGATGATGTGGGAACTGGCGCGAATGACGCGCGGGCAGGGGTTTGATGCCTCGATCCTGCTCGGGGCCCTCACGGCTGTGGTTCTGGTCATGGGGATCACCCTGCCCTGGGCGCTGCCGTTTCTGC
The DNA here is from genome assembly GCF_058313095.1 of Pseudogemmobacter sp. TB195. Classification (NCBI taxonomy): domain Bacteria; kingdom Pseudomonadati; phylum Pseudomonadota; class Alphaproteobacteria; order Rhodobacterales; family Paracoccaceae; genus Pseudogemmobacter; species Pseudogemmobacter sp. TB195. The sequence continues at coordinate 74,259 of NZ_JBZEGG010000004.1, read as the reverse complement.
TGCTGCCCTCGCTGATCGGGGTGTTGACGCCGCGCCGCGATATTCTGGCTTTCGGCCCCTATGCGCTGGTGATCGTGGTGACGGCGATGGCGCTGATCATCCTGCGCAGCGACACGCATGGGGTGGTGGCGATTGCCTGGCTCCTGTCGGTGGTGGTTGCTTCGGATGTGCTGGGCTATTTCGCGGGGCGTATCTTCGGCGGGCCGAAATTCTGGCCGAAGATCAGCCCGAAAAAGACCTGGTCCGGCACGGTGGCGGGCTGGATCGGGGCGGCGCTGGTGGGCTTTGGCTTCTGGCACTATGCGGGCTTTGGCGCGGCTGTTCTGTGGGTCTCGCCTCTGATCGCTTTCGCGGGCCAGCTGGGCGATATCGCGGAATCGGCGATCAAGCGACGGGCAGGGGTCAAGGATGCCTCGAACCTGATCCCGGGTCATGGCGGTTTGCTGGACCGGTTCGATGCGCTGGCTTTTGCCGCGGTTCTGGCGGTGATCCTCAATCTCGGGCTGCATTTCCTGCCGACGCCCGGCGATGTTGCGATTATGGCGGACAGCCTGCCGCTTGACGTGACGGAGTAAGGTCTTGCGCAAAATATCCATCCTTGGTGCGACCGGCTCGGTCGGCACCCAGACCATTGACCTTGTGGCCCGTGCGGGCGAGGGCACATTCGCCGTCACCGCGCTGACCGGCGGGCGCAATATCGCGCTGCTGGCCGAACAGGCGCGGGCGCTCAGGCCCGATATTGTGGTGACATCCGAACCCGGGCTGCTGCGGGATCTGCGCGAGGCACTTGCCGGCAGCGGGATCGCGACCGCCGCCGGGCCGGAGGCGATCCGCGAGGCCGCCGCGCGTCCCGTCAGCCTGACGCTGAATGCGATCATCGGGGCGGCGGGGCTGGTTCCGGGCCTTACCGCGCTTGAGGCCGGTGCCACGCTGGCACTTGCGAATAAGGAAAGCCTGGTCGCGGCAGGCCCGCTTATGATGCGGCGGATGCGCGAGACCGGCGGGCATATCCTGCCGGTCGACAGCGAACATTCGGCGATTTTTCAGGCCCTTGCCGGTGAAAAGACCGACACGATTGACCGCATCATCCTGACCGCTTCGGGGGGCGCTTTGCGTGACTGGCCACTGGCGCGGCTGGAGAGCGCGACCGTGGCCGAGGCGCTGGCGCATCCCAACTGGTCGATGGGGCAGCGGATCACCATCGATTCCGCTTCGATGTTCAACAAGGCGCTTGAGGTGATCGAGGCGCGCGAGCTGTTCGGCGTCCGGCCCGATCAGATCGAGGTGATCATCCATCGCGAAAGCATCATCCATTCGATGGTCGGCTTTCAGGACGGCGCGGTTATGGCGCATCTGGGCGTGCCGGATATGCGCCACCCGATCGGCTATGCGCTGAACTGGCCCGCGCGTGCGGCGCTGCCGGTGGCGCGGCTGGACCTTGCGCGCCTTGCAAAGCTGAGCTTCGAGGCCCCCGATGAAACCCGCTTTCCGGCCCTGCGGCTGGCGCGCGAGGTGATGGAGACCCGCGGCCTTGCCGGGGCCGCCTTTAATGCCGCAAAAGAGATCGCGCTGGATCTTTTCCTCGCGGGTAAGATCGGGTTCATGGAGATGGCGCGGCTGGTCGAGGCGACTTTGACCAGGCTTTCGTCAGATTCCGGCCTTCACAAAGACGCAGGCTCTCTTGAGGATGTGCTCGCGATGGACCATCTCGCAAGGATCCGCGCGGCAGAGATCGCCGCTGCGCCCGCGCGCGCGGTCTGAAATACGCGGTCTGAAGAAAAAGCAGACAAACAGACTAAAAGCAGACGAACAGGCATAAGGAACGGCTGATTTATGGATATCCTCGGATTGCTCACGGGGGCCGCCTGGTCGGTCGTCTTCTTCATTGTTGCGCTTTCGATCATCGTGGCGATCCATGAATATGGCCATTACATAATCGGACGCTGGTCGGGGATTCATGCCGAGGTCTTCTCGCTGGGCTTCGGGCCGGTGCTGCTGTCGCGGGTGGATAAGCGCGGCACGCGCTGGCAGGTCGCAGCGATTCCCTTTGGCGGCTATGTGAAATTCCTCGGTGATGCCGATGCGGCCTCTGTCCGGTCCGAAGTGCCCACGGGGCTGAGCGCGTCTGAACGCCGCCATACGATGGCGGGTGCACCGCTCTGGGCGCGGGCTTCGACCGTGCTGGCGGGGCCGGTGGCGAATTTCATTCTGACCTTCGCGATCCTGCTGGGCACGGTGTTGTTCAACGGCATATCGCTGGACCGGCCTATCGTGGGCAGGCTGGTGCCGGTGCCCGGGGTGCAGACGCTGCAGGAGGGCGATGTCATTCTCGCGCTTGGCGGGCGGGCTACACCGGACAATAAAAGCTTTGGCGAAGCGATGCGGGCCTTGCCGCGCACAGCCGAGGTGGAATTCCGCGTCGAGCGGGACGGTCAGGAACTGACGCTGATGGCGCCGCATCCGCAGCCCGGCCTGATGGGCGGCGTCCAGGTGAAATCGGCCGCGATTGATGCTGGTCTTCAGGCCGGGGACGTGGTGGTCAGGGCAGATGGCAAGGAGATCAATGCGTTTGAGGATCTGGCGGATATCGTGCGCGGCTCGAATGGCCGCACCCTGCCGCTGACGGTCTGGCGCGACGGTCGTACCTTCGATCTGGAACTGACGCCGCGTTCGCGCGATGTGCCGCGCGCGGCGGCTGACGGCGGCGGTTTCGAGAGCCGCTGGCTGCTTGGTGCTTTTTCCGGCATGACTTTTGAACCCGCGAGCCGCCCGGCCGGCGTCTGGGAGGCGGTCACAACCGCCGCCAGCGCGATGTGGAATATGACCACAACGACCTTCTCGGGCCTGTGGCATATGATCGTCGGGCAGATTTCGACCTGCAATATGTCGGGCGTGATCGGCATGGCCGAAACCATGGGAGACGCGGCGAAAACCGGGACCATGGGCTTTTTGAGCATGCTCGCGGTGCTGTCGCTGGGGGTCGGGATCCTGAACCTGCTGCCGATTCCGGTGCTCGATGGCGGCCATCTTGTGTTTCACGCCTTTGAGGCAGTGACGGGCAAACCGCCCTCGGACGGGGCGCTGCGGGTTCTGATGACGGTGGGGCTGACACTGCTTCTGTCGCTGATGGCCTTTGCCCTGTGGAATGACGTCACCTGCGTGTGACATTGACGGCGGTGGCCGGGGCGGTTTTCCCGGCACCGCCGGATCTTGCGCGATTTGCGCCATAGTCTCGCCAGATTCACGACCTATCCCTCTGCCTAACAAGAGGTGATGCTATGCAGATGGTTGAACGCACTTTCCCGGGTCTTGTCCTGCTCGCCAGGATCAATTTCGACCGTATTTTCACCATGGGAACGATTGTCGTGGGCCTTCTTGCCGGCGCGTTTCTTGGATCCGCCATTCTGGGCTATTACGCGGCGCCCTTGCAAATTACGCCCTGAGCCGGTGCAATTGGTGAGGCCAGGCAGATTTCCGCCGCTTGCTGACTGCTCTGTGTTTTAGCGCCATCGGCGAGAAATGATCTGAACCCGGCTCTTTTGCGCCGGGTTTTCGCTTTTTCGGCGATCAGGCAGCGGGGATGGCGGCGGGAATCCCCCGGTCCGGGCGCGCATTTCTGCCGATTTCTCAGCATATCGGTGCATTCGATCTGGCTGCAGCTTCCTGGGGGTTGTGCTGCCCTTAAGTTGCCTGCCTCGTCTGCGGCGATCAGCGGGGCGACATACTATATCTGCCAGACTTATCCACAAGGACCGCAGGCTTTTGACAAGGGCCAGCTTTGTCGTTAGTCAGACACAGGGAAATTTCTACTGCGGAGCGCGTGGCAGGTCATGGTGAAAAGCTCGATCCGGAAACAGCAGCGCGCCAGTGGTATTGCCGGTGGCCGCAAACGGGTTGCCGGGGTCACGCTTGTGACTGCGGTTCTGCTCGGATCGGTGGCCTCGACGCCGGTCTGGCTGAAGCCCGCCTTCGCCCAGGTTTTCGCCTTCTCAGCGGTGAAGGTCGAAGGAAATGAGCGCGTCGATGCCTCTACCATCCTGTCTTATGCAGGGATCAGCCGGGGCCAGGAGGTTTCGGCCGGGGCGCTGAATGACGCCTATCAGCGGATCAATGGCTCGGGCCTTTTTGAGACGGTCGAGATCGTCCCGCAGGGCAATACGCTCGTGATCAGGGTGAAGGAATATCCCTTCATCAATGTGATCAGCTTTGAGGGCAATAAGCGCATCAAGGACGATGACCTCGCGAAACTGGTCAAGTCGCAGACGCGTCACGTCTTCTCGCCCTCGACGGCCGAAGCCGATGCCGCAACCCTGGCCGAGGTTTACCGCCAGCGGGGCCGTATCGCCGCGACCATCAACCCCAAGGTCATCCGTCGCGATGGCAACCGGGTCGATCTGGTGTTCGAGATCACCGAGGGCAAAGTCGTCGAGATCGAGCAGCTTTCCTTTGTCGGGAACCGCGCCTTCTCGGACCGCCGGCTGCGCCAGGTCCTGCAGACCAAACAGGCGGGGCTTTTGCGCCAGATCATCCAGCGCGACACCTATGTCTCGGAACGGATCGATGTCGATAAGCAGCTTCTGACCGAATTCTACCGCTCGCGCGGCTATATCGATTTCCAGGTGCTTGACGCCTCGGCCGAAGTCTCGCGCGAACGCGATGCAAGCTTCGTGACCTTCACCATTCGGGAAGGTCAGCAATATTCCATCGGCGCGATCTCTACCGTGTCCGAGGTCGAAGGCGTTGCTGCCGACGATTTCGCGGCGGTGCAGAAGATCCGGGCGGGCCAGACCTGGAGCCCGGCGCTGATCGACAACAACATCGCCCGGATGGAAAACCTCGCCCTGAAGAAAGGGCTGAATTTCGTTCGCGTCGAACCCCGTATCACCCGGGATGACCGCAACCAGCGCGTCAATATCGAATTCGCGGTGGTGCGTGGCGAAAAGATTTTCGTCGAACGTATCGATATCGAAGGCAATGCCACCACGCTGGACGAAGTCGTCCGCCGTCAGTTCCGCAGCGTTGAAGGCGACCCCTTCAACGCGCGCGAGATCCGTCAGTCGGCGGAGCGTATCCGCGCGCTCGGCTTCTTCTCGGATGCACGGGTCAATGCGGAACCGGGCTCGGCGCCGGACCAGGTGGTCGTGAATGTCGATGTCGATGAACAGCCGACCGGCTCGCTTGGCTTTGGTCTGAGCTATTCGGTCGAATCCGGTGCCGGGATCTCGGTCAATTTCTCGGAATCGAACTTCCTTGGGCGCGGACAGTCGATTGCGGCCAGCGTCGCAACCACGTCGGATAATCAGAGCTCGTCCTTCTCCTTCACCGAGCCGTCGCTGTTCGGCCGGGATCTGAGCCTTTCCTTCGGCCTGTTCTACCGTACGACCGATTCGGATTATGCGCTTTACAACACCCGCAGTGCCGGCTTCTCGCTTTCGCTTGGCTTCCCGCTTGGCGAACAGTCGCGTCTCAGCCTGCGTTACCGGCTCAGCCGGGACGATATCTTCGATCTCGACCCGGATGAATACGACACCAGCACCACGCCGCCGACACCGATCTCGCTGCGTTCGCCGATTCTGAAGGATGAAGTCAGCCGCGGCGCGCTGACCTCGTCGTCCATCGGCTATACCTATGAATATGACAGCCGCATCACCGGGCTTGATCCGACGCGCGGCCTGTTGTTCCGCTTTGGCCAGGATATCGGCGGGCTTGGCGGCGACACCAAATTCCTCACCACATCGCTTTTCGCCATGGGCGAGCAGAAGATCTGGAACGAAGAAGTCACGATTCGGGCGATCTTCGAAGCAGGGCATCTTCAGGATCTTGGCGATACCGGCACCCGCGTGACCGACCGCTTCTTCCTGCGCGGCAAGATGCGTGGCTTTGAACCCAACGGAATCGGCCCGCGTGATGGCACCGATCTCGAAGATGCACTCGGCGGCAATGTCTTTGCGGTGGCGCGGTTCGAATCGGAATTCCCGATTGGCCTGCCCGAGGAATATGGCATCATGGGTGCTGCCTTCCTCGATATCGGCTCGGTCTGGAGCCTTACAGACAAAGCCGGCCTTGCCGGGCCCATCGATGACAGTTTCAAGCCGCGTGTTGCGGTCGGCGTCTCGGTTCTCTGGGATACGCCGGTGGGGCCGCTGCGCTTCAACTTTGCCAAGGCGCTCAAGAAGGAAGACTACGATAAAACGCAGTCCTTCGACCTGACCGTTTCGACCAAGTTCTGAGATGGCGGCGCCGGCGCTCCGGGGGATGATGCTGGCAGGTCTGGCACTGCTGCCGGTCTGGGCTGGCGTGGCTTTTGCGCAAGACGCCGAAGCCCTTTCGGCACCCGGTGGGGCAGAGACCGTCCCCGATACGGCAGCGGGCGAGACTTTCGCACTTTTGACCCTGAACCAGGCGGAGCTCTTTGAAAAATCCGCCTGGGGGATGGCCGCAACGAAGGCGGCGGAACAGGCTGCTGCCGAAGTCAGCGCTGAGAACCGCGCCATCGAGGCCGCGCTGGAACAGGAAGAGCGTGATCTGACGGCGAAACGCGCCGGCATGACAGCCGAGGCATTCTCGGTTCTGGCGCGCGATTTCGACACCAGGGTCGAGGACTTCCGCCAGTCGCAGGATGCGAAAGTGCGCGCGATCAACCGGAAGCTGGACGAGGACCGCAAGGTATTTCTCGATCGCTCGGTGCCGCTGATGGTTGAATTGCTGGATGAATATGGCGCAGTGGCGATCATTGGCGATGATGTACTGATTCTTTCGCGTTCCTCGGCGGATGTGACGCAGCGCGCGATTGCCCTGATGGATCAGCGTCTGCCGGCGCCCGACGCCGCTCCGGCGGATGGAAAGGGCGAAGGGCAGGGCGCAGAGGGCGGTTCAGACCCCGTGCCTGCGCCGGTTCAGGATCCGGCAGCCGGGACACCTGCGCCTGCACCCTGAAAGCCGATCCGGGGCGGGCGTCCTGGGCGCTCTTTGCCGGCGCTGTTCGCCGGAACTTGCCCCGCAGCTATCAACTTGGTAGCAGTCGGAAAACCGCGCGAAACCGCTGCGGATATCAGCCCTATGTGACAGGAGGAGGATGCGCCAGATGGATGCCAATACGGAAGCCAGGGCCGTCACCAATGCCGATCTGGATCTGATCCAGCGGATTATCCCGCATCGTTACCCGTTTCTGCTGATCGACAAGGTCCGCGATGTGGTGATCAACGAATCCTGCGTCGGCGTGAAATGCGTCACCTATAATGAGCCGCAATTCACCGGCCATTTCCCGGGTATGCCGATTTTCCCCGGTGTGATGATCATCGAGGCGATGGCACAGACCTCGGGCGTGCTGGTGGGGCTGTCGATGGATCTGGTCGACAAGAATGCGAAAGTGTTCTTCATGGGCGTCGACGGTGTGAAATTCCGCCGCAAAGTGGTGCCCGGCGATGTGCTGGAACTGCATGTGAAAGCGCTGCGTGGCGGCGGCAAAGTGTGGAAATTCTCGGGCCGCGCCACGGTCGATGGTGAACTGGCCTGTGAGGCTGAATTCACCGCAATGTTCGACCTGCCAAAGGCCTGATCCATGTCCATTCACGGAACCGCCGTCATCCACCCTTCTGCCGTGATCGATGACGGCGCCGTGATTGGCCCTGATTGCTTTATCGGCCCGTTTTGCGTGGTCGGCCCCGAGGTCACATTGCAGCGCGGGGTCGAGCTGAAATCCCATGCCGTAGTTACAGGCTGGACCGATATCGGCGAAGAAACCACGATCTGGCCCTTCGCATCCGTGGGCGAAGTGCCGCAGGATCTGAAATTCAGGGGCGAGCGCACCCGGCTGGAAGTCGGCGCCCGTTGCCGCATCCGCGAAGGCGCCACGCTGAACACCGGCACCGAGGGCGGTGGCGGGGTGACCCGCGTCGGCGATGATTGCCTGCTGATGACCGGCGTTCATATCGGTCATGATGCGATTGTCGGCAATCGGGTGGTGATGGCGAATAATGTCGCCATCGCCGGCCATTGCCATATCGGCGATGATGTGGTGATCGGCGGCCTTTCCGGCATCCATCAGTTTGTTCGCATCGGGCGCGGTGCGATCATCGGCGCGGTCACCATGGTCACCAATGACGTGATCCCCTATGGCCTCGTCCAGGCCCCGCGCGGCGAGCTGGACGGGCTGAACCTTGTCGGGCTGAAACGGCGCGGCGTGACCCGGGCCGAAATCACCCAGCTGCGCGCCGCCTTCCAGATGCTGGCCCAGGGCGAGGGTACCTTCCATGACCGCGCCGAGCGTCTCGCGGAAGATTTCGACGCCGTCCATGTGCGCGAGATCAGCGAGTTCATCCTCTCGGCCAGCGACCGGTCGTTCCTGACGCCGAAAGGCGCGAAATGAGCGTCGCGATCATTGCCGGGCGTGGCGCGCTGCCTGCCGCGCTGGCGCAGGCGGCGCCGATACGCCCCTTTCTGGCCGCGCTGGATGGGTTCCCCCCCGAAGGGCTGGTGCCCGATCTGACCTTCCGGATCGAACGCCTCTACCCGTTCTTTGCCGCTTTGCATGAGGCGGGGGTCACCGCCGTCTGTTTCGCCGGTGCCGTGCAGCGCCCGCGGCTTGACCCGGCGCTGTTTGACCCGATCACCGCGGGTATCGTGCCGCGTCTGATGGCCTCCCTGGCCCAGGGCGATGACGCGACGTTGCGCGAGGTGATCGCACTCTTCGAGGAAGACGGGTTTTCGGTGATCGGCGCCTCCGATCTTGCGCCCGCCCTGGTGCCGCAAGCCGCGTTTTATGCCGGCGACGTTCAGCCCCGCGACCGTCAGGATGCGGCGCGCGCCGCGCTGATCGCCGAGGCGCTTGGCCGGGTCGATGTTGGCCAGGGCTGTGTCGTGCAACAGGGGCTCTGCCTCGCGACCGAGACACTGGCCGGGACCGACGCGATGCTCGCAGGCGTGGCTGCCTTGCCTGCCGGGCTGCGACCCGAGGCCCCGCGCGGGCGCGGGCTGCTCTATAAGGCGCCAAAACCGCTGCAGGACCGCCGTATCGATCTGCCGGCGCTTGGGCCGGTCACCGTGGCTCAGGTCGCTCAGGCCGGTCTGGGCGGCATTGTCTGGGAGGCCGGCGGCGTGATCTGTCTCGACCTGCCCGCAATGCAGGCGGCGGCGCGGGAGGCAGGGCTTTTCCTCTGGGCCCGTCAGCCCGGAGAACCCGCGTGAAATTCATCCTGATCGCCGGAGAGCCCTCGGGCGACCGGCTCGGGGCCGCGCTGATGGCAGGGCTGAAGGCGCTGCTGCCTGAAGCGCGGTTCGAAGGGGTCGGTGGCCCGGCCATGCAGGCCGAGGGGCTGGAAAGCGCCTTTCCGATGGAAGAGCTCTCGGTCATGGGCATTGCCGAGATATTGCCGAAATATTTTCACCTCAAACGGCGGATCCGCCAATGCGCCGATCTGGTGCTGGCTGAGCGACCGGCGGCCCTGATCACCATCGACAGCCCGGATTTCTGCCTGCGCGTGGCGCGGATCGTGAAAGAGGCCGCGCCGGAAATCCCCACGATCCATTATGTCGCGCCCTCGGTCTGGGCCTGGCGCCCGGGCCGCGCCGCCAAGATGGCGGGGGTGATCGACCATGTGCTGGCGCTTTTACCCTTTGAGCCGCCCTGTATGGAAGCCGCCGGGATGAGCTGCGATTTCGTGGGCCATCCGGTGGTCTCTGAGCCGGTTGCCAGCACGGCGGAGGCGGTGGCCTTCCGTGCTGCGCATGGCATTGCCCCTGACGCGCCGCTGCTTGCCGTTCTGCCCGGATCGCGCCGGGGCGAGGTCAGCCGGCTTCTGCCGCCATTTGGTGAAACGGTGGCGGGGCTTGCTGCATCCTGTGCTGGCCTGCGGGTGATCCTGCCAACGCCGACCCATCTGATGCCGGTTGTCTCGGAGGCGGTAGCGCATTGGGCCGCTGCGCCGGTCATCCTCAGGTCCCCCGATGTCGCGACCCGCACTGCTGCCTTCGCCGCAGCAGATGCCGCACTGGCCGCATCCGGCACGGTAAGCCTGGAACTGGCAGCGCAGGATTGCCCGATGGTGATCGCCTATGACATGGCGCCGCTGACGCTCTGGCTGATGCGGCGGATGATCCGGATCGATACCGTGACCCTCGTCAATCTCGTTTCCGGGACCCGGACAGTGCCCGAATTCATCGGCCGCGAGTGCCGTGCGCTAAAGCTCGTCCCGGCGCTGGCCGCACTTCTTTCGGGAAAATCAAAGGGACAGGAAGTGGCAATGCGCCTGACAATGGAGCGGCTCGGCCGTGGCGGCGAAGGCCCCGGGTTGCGCGCCGCGCGCTCGGTTCTGACCTTTTTGCAGGTTGATACCGCGCAACTGCGCTGACGCGCATGCCTCCGGCGAGGATATTTAAGGACAGATGAAAAGGGTAACCTCTTTCATCTGTCTCTAAATATCCCGGGGGTGAGGCTCCTTCAGGAGCCGAGGGGGCAGCGCCCCCTCTCTGTTTAACGCCCGCGCCAGATCCAGCCGCCGCCATAAATGCGGCTTCCCTCATTCGCGTAGAACACGCAGGCCTGGCCGGGGCTGACACCATCTTCCGGTTCAATCAGCTCCACTTCGGCTTCTGTTGCCGTGATCGGACGGATGATTGCCGGGCGCGGCGCGCGGGTCGAACGCACCCTGGTCAGCACGTGCCATTCCGGCTGGCTCTCAAAGGGTGCATCGCCCAGCCAGTTGATTTCCCGCACCGGAATCACCCGGGTCGAGAGCGCCTCTTTCGGCCCGACGATAACCCGGCGGTTTTCCGCATCAAGCTTCACCACATAAAGCGGCTCGCCGAGCCCCCCGATCCCCAGACCTTTGCGCTGGCCGATCGTGTAATGGATCACGCCACGATGCGCGCCCAATACCTGGCCCGAGAGATCGACGATCTCGCCGGGCGAGGCCGCATCGGGCCGCAGCTTCTCGATCACGCTGGCATAATTGCCGTTCGGGACAAAACAGATGTCCTGGCTGTCGGGCTTGTCGGCCACCGGCAGACCGTATTTTGCCGCCAGGGCCCGGGTCTCTGCCTTGGAATGCAGGTGGCCCAGCGGGAAGCGCAGGTAAGAGAGCTGCTCCGGCGTGGTTGAGAACAGGAAATAGCTCTGATCGCGGTTCGGATCGGCGGCCGAATGCAGCTCTGGCCCGGCACCGCCCAGTTTGCGCTGGATGTAATGGCCGGTCGCCATGCAATCGGCCTCCAGCTCTTTCGCAGTGGCGAGCAGGTCCTTGAACTTCACCCTCTCATTGCAGCGGATGCAAGGCACAGGGGTCGCGCCAGCCAGGTAGGCCTCGGCAAATTCCTCGATCACCGCCTCGCGGAAGGTGTTCTCGTAATCCAGCACATAATGCGGGAAGCCCATCGTCTCGGCCACGCGCCGCGCGTCATGGATGTCACGACCGGCACAGCAGGCGCCTTTCTTTGCCAGCGCGGCCCCGTGGTCATAGAGCTGCAGCGTCACGCCGACGACATCATAGCCCTCTTCCTTGAGCATCGCCGCAACGACAGAGCTGTCGACACCGCCCGACATGGCGACGACCACGCGGGTATCTTGTGGGGCCCGGTCAAAGCCGAGCGAGTTGAGCCTGGTATCAAAGGGCATGGCAGTGTCGGGGCATGGGAGGGTCGCCGATGGGGAAAGGTTCCGGATTAGCCCGGAATATATGAAAATCTTTCCTACTCTCAAGGTGCGGGTTCAGCAATGTTTAAGCGTAACTGGTCAAATCTGCCTGAACCAGACAGCGAACGGAAACCGCGATGTATCTCAGACGAGTTGACGGCCCGAGGCAGGTGACCTTGCCGGATGGCTCCATTCTGACCCGGGCGGATCTGCCCGCGCCAGAGACGCGACGCTGGGTTGCCAGCCGCAAGGCGACGGTTGTGCGGGCTGTAGCACATGGGCTGATCACGGCCGAAGAGGCGCGCGAGCGGTATTCCCTGTCAGAAGAGGAATTCCGGCTTTGGTGTGACGCTGTTGAAAAACACGGAGAGAAGGCGCTGAAAGTCACGTCTATTCAAAAATTCAGACAACTTTAGATTGTATTGGAATTTCTCTCTGGCAAGCTGTGCGTGGTAACCATGCATTAACCAGGGGATGCGAGTGTCGTTAACGAAAATGACCTGACAGCCCGGACCGGAGATTTCCATATGCGTATTTTACTTGTCGAAGATGATCCAACAACATCGCGCAGTATCGAACTGATGTTGACCCATGCCAACCTGAATGTCTATTGCACCGATATGGGTGAGGATGGGATAGATCTCGCCCGACTTTATGACTACGATCTGATCCTGCTTGATCTCAATCTGCCCGATATGAGCGGGCATGAGGTTCTTCGCCAGATCAGGCTCGCGCGCGTAGAAACGCCTATCCTGATCCTGTCCGGATCGGACGACACCGAGAGCAAACTCAGGGGGTTTGGCTTTGGCGCCGATGACTATCTGACCAAACCTTTCCATCGCGAAGAACTGGTGGCGCGGATCCATGCGATCATCCGCCGCTCAAAAGGACATAGCCAGTCCACAATCCGGACCGGGCTGATCACGGTTAATCTCGATGCCAAAACCGTTGAGTCCGAAGGCAAGGCCGTTCATCTGACCGGCAAGGAATATCAGATGCTTGAGCTGCTTTCGCTGCGCAAGGGAACCACTCTGACAAAAGAGATGTTTCTTAATCATCTTTACGGCGGCATGGATGAGCCGGAGCTTAAAATCATTGATGTGTTTATTTGCAAATTGCGTAAGAAACTGAGCGAAGCCACCGGCGGCGAAAGCTATATCGAGACCGTCTGGGGGCGCGGATATGTGCTGCGCGATCCGGAAGGGGACCGCAGCGGCGGACGGCTCGCGGCAACGGCCTGATCGGGCACGCACCAGATTTGCCCGGGTAAGGCCGCTGTTCTGCGCTCGCGGAGTGACAGGGATCGGCACGGCTGAGCCGATGCCGGGCGCGTGAGGTGCTTTACCTCCTGATGGTCCGGTCCTAGGTTCGGGCCGAACCGGGCGGAGGGGGCAATGGAAGCCAGAGCAGTCGAAGATCTCAGTGAAGCAGAGGCCCGGGCCGAGCTGAATATGCTGGCGCAGAAACTTGCCGGCGCGAATCATGCCTATCACTCCGAAGATGCTCCGGTGATCAGCGATGCGGAATATGATCAGCTGAAGCGCCGCAATGCGGCGATTGAGGCGCGCTTTCCCGCGATGAAGCGGGCTGACAGTGCCAGTGATCAGATTGGCGCGGCGCCGGTGGAGGGGTTCGGCAAGGTTGCGCATCGGGTCGCAATGCTCAGTCTCGAAAATGCGTTTGATGACAGCGATGTCTCGGATTTCGACGACCGGGTGCGGTCTTTCCTCAACCATTCCGGTGGGGTGAACTATACTGCAGAGCCAAAGATCGACGGGCTTTCGCTTTCCTTGCGCTACGAATCGGGTCGGCTGGTCCAGGCCGCGACGAGGGGCGATGGCGCGACGGGAGAGAATGTGACCGCGAATGCCCTGACGATTGCCGATATCCCGCATCTGGTTTCCGGGGCCCCCGAAATTATGGAGGTGCGGGGTGAGGTCTATATGTCCCATGCCGATTTCGCGGCGCTGAACAGCCGCCAGGCAGAACTGGGGGAAAAAACCTTCGCCAATCCGCGCAATGCGGCCGCTGGCAGTCTGCGCCAGCTCGATGCGCGGATCACCGCGAGCCGCCCGCTCAAATTCTTCGCCTATGCCTGGGGGGAGGTGTCGGCGCCCCTCGCCAACAGCCAGTCGGGCGCGATCCGGCGCCTTGCGGAACTGGGGTTCCAGACCAATCCCCTGACGCGGCTTTGTGCGGGGCCAGAGGACATGCTGGCGCAGTATCGCCATATCGGTGAATTGCGGGCCGGGCTTGGCTATGACATCGACGGCGTGGTCTATAAGGTTGACGATCTGGCGCTGCAGGCGCGGCTGGGGTTTCGCTCCACCACGCCCCGCTGGGCGATTGCGCATAAATTCCCGGCCGAACTCGCCTGGACCTGGCTTGAGGCCATCGACATTCAGGTCGGCCGCACCGGCGCACTCTCGCCGGTTGCACGGCTGGTGCCGGTGACGGTGGGCGGTGTGGTGGTCTCGAACGCCACGCTGCATAATGAGGATTACATCCATGGCCGCAACTCGGCCGGCGAAGAGATCCGCGGCGGCAAGGATATCCGGATCGGCGATTTCGTCCAGGTCTACCGCGCCGGTGATGTGATCCCGAAGATCGCGGATGTCGATCTTACGAAACGGCCCGAAGGCGCGATCCCCTATGCCTTCCCCGAGACCTGTCCGCAATGCGGCAGCCCGGCGATCCGTGCCCCCGAAGACTCCGTGCGTCGCTGCACTGGCGGACTGATCTGTCCCGCGCAAGGTGTCGAAAGGCTGAAACATTTTGTCAGCCGCAACGCGTTTGACATCGAGGGCCTCGGCGCGAAACAGGTAGAGCTGTTCTATCTCGATGATCTTTTGCCGGTGAAAACGCCGGCTGATATCTTTACGCTTGAGGCTCGCGACACTGCTAACCCGCTGCAAAAGCTGAAGAACCGCGACGGTTTTGGCGAGACCTCGGTCAGGAAGCTCTGGGCCGCGATCGACGAACGCCGGACGATCGGATTTGAACGCTTCCTCTTCGCGCTTGGCATCCGCGATGTCGGTGAGGTGGCGGCGCGGGATCTGGCGCGGCATTACCACTCCTGGACCAGCCTGGCATCGGCCATCGACATCGCCCATCCGGCCGCTTTGCGCCAGATCGCGGCGGACGAGGCCGAGGCGGAAGAGCGTATCGCCGCCCGTGACGCGGGGCGTCGGGCGCAGCCGGCAAAGGCCCGTGCGGTGATCTGGGATCAGGATCCGCTGGACCCGGCGACGCTTGCCGCCTGGCAGGAGCTTTTGTCAATCGACGGGATCGGCGCGGTTCTGGCGGTCTCGCTGGTGACCGCGCTGGCGCCAGGCGGGCATGAGCGCCAGGCGGTCGATGATCTCGTGGCTCAGCTTAAAGAGATCACGCCGCCTGCGAAACGTGCGACCGAAAGCCCGGTGGCGGGCCTGACCGTCGTTTTCACCGGCTCGCTGGAGAAAATGACCCGGGCCGAGGCCAAGGCCCGCGCCGAATCGCTCGGGGCGAAGGTTGCGGGTTCGGTTTCAGCCAAAACCGATCTTCTGGTGGCCGGGCCCGGCGCCGGCTCCAAGCTGAAGGAAGCGGCAAAGCTGAACATCCGCACGCTCGACGAAGATGGCTGGCTCGTGTTGATCGGTGATCTGGCGGCTGGTCAGCCAGGAGATACCGGCGCATGAGCCGTCCTGAGGCGCTCTTTCCGCTTTTCGCGAATCTGGAGACGCTGGACGGCGTCGGTGCGAAAAGCGCGAAGGCGTTTGAGGGGCTGGCGGTCAGCCGCCCGAAGGATCTTTTGTACCTGCTGCCTTACAGCGGCATCGACCGCAGTCTGCGCGCCGGCATTCGCGACTATATTTTGCCCACAACAGTGACCATCGCGGTCGAGGTGCTGCGCCATCAGCCGGGGCGCACCCGCTCGGCGCCGACAGTGGTACATTGCCGCGACGATGAGGGCGCGGCGCTGGAACTGGTCTTCTTTCACGCACGTGGCGACTACTTGCAGCGCATCCTGCCGGAGGGCGCACGCCGGGTGATTTCCGGCAAGGCCGAGGCCACTGATTTTGCGATCCGCATCGTGCATCCTGATCACATGCTGGCGCCGGAAGAGGCGGGAAACCTGCCGGGATGGGAGCCGGTCTATCCGCTGACGGCAGGTATCACGCAGAAAACAGTGCAAAAAGCGATGGTGTCAGCGCTGGCGCGGCTGCCGGATCTGGCGGAGTGGATCGACCCCGGGCTGATGGCGCGCGAGGGCTGGCCCGCCTGGTCTGCCGCGATCGCGCAGGCCCATCGTCCCGCAAGCGCGCAGGATCTGGCGGCGGAAGATCCGGCCCGGGCAAGGCTCGCCTATGATGAACTTTTCGCGCATCAGCTGACGCTGTCGCTTGCGCGGGCGCGGATGCGGCGCGGGCGTGGGATGCAGAGCCGGGGCGATGGAGGCCTGCGCGCGCGGCTTTTAGACGGCTTTCCCTATCGGCCCACAGCCGCGCAGGAGCGTGCGGTGACCGAGATCGCCGCAGACATGGCCGCGCCGTTACGGATGAACCGGCTGTTGCAGGGCGATGTTGGCGCCGGGAAAACGCTCGTGGCGCTGATGGCGCTGGCGGTTGCGGTCGAGGCGGGCGGGCAGGGTGTGCTGATGGCCCCGACCGAGATCCTCGCGCGCCAGCATTATGAGGGGCTGGCGGATCTTGCAGGCCAGGCCGGCATCCGGATGGAACTTCTGACCGGACGCGACCGGGGCAGTGAGCGGGCGGCCAAACTGGCGGCGCTCGCGGCGGGAGAGATCCAGATCCTGGTCGGCACCCATGCTGTTTTCCAGAAAGACGTGGTTTTTCATAATCTTCGTCTCGCGGTGATCGATGAACAGCATCGGTTTGGCGTGGCGCAGCGGATGGAATTGGGCGCCAAGGGCGAGGCAGCGGATGTGCTGGTGATGACCGCGACCCCGATCCCGCGCAGCCTCGCTTTGGCCTCTTACGGCGATATGGATGTCTCGGTGCTGGATGAAAAACCGCCGGGCCGCAAACCGGTCAGGACGGTGCTGGTGACCACAAGCCGGATTGACGAGGTGGTGGCCCATCTGTCCCAGGCGGTGGCGGGCGGGCGTCAGGCCTATTGGGTCTGCCCGCTGGTCGAGGAAAGCGAGCTCGTTGATCTGGCCTCGGCCGAGGAGCGGTTTGCCCATCTGCGCACCGCTTTGGGTGAGGGGCGGGTCGGGCTGGTCCATGGCCAGATGCCGCCCGCGGCCAAGGATGCCGCGATGGCGCGGTTTGTTGCTGGCGAGACCGGCGTTCTGGTGGCGACAACGGTAATCGAGGTGGGGGTGAATGTGCCCAATGCCTCGATCATGGTGATCGAACGCGCCGAGACCTTTGGACTTGCGCAGTTGCATCAGCTCCGGGGGCGGGTCGGCCGGGGAGCGGCGGAATCGACTTGCCTGATGATGTATCAGCCGCCGCTGAGCGAAAGCGGCGAGCGCCGTCTCAAGACCCTGCGCGATACCGAAGACGGCTTCCGCATCGCCGAGGAAGATCTCGCGATGCGCGGTGCCGGGGATCTGATCGGCACCGCGCAATCGGGCCTGCCCAGATTTCGCGTCGCCGATCTGGAACGGCAATCGGCGCTGATGGTGGTGGCGCAAACGGATGCGCGCAAGCTTTTGCACGATGATCCGACGCTCGACAGCCCGCGCGGTAAAGCGGCACGACATCTCTTGTGGCTGCTGGATCAGGATCGGGCGATCCGGCTTTTGACGGTCGGCTGAACCCGTATTCGGGGGCGTGGAGGCAGCCTCTGCATAAGGTGCAATACCTGAAACCTGTTATGTTCGCGAATGTTCCACTTTAGTTCTTTACAACTCATGAATCATATGAGAACAATAGGGCAACAAAACAGAGAGCAGGAGGAAGTGAAGATGATCGCCCGACTGAAAGCCGTTCGCCGCAGCGCAGATATCCGCGCGGCCGAGGATATTCTTGGCGTCTTCGCTCTCTTCGCACTTTTGTTTGTTGCCCTCGCGCTGCCCGTCGCCGGTTAAGCGCATCCGAGTTTCTGCCTGCGGTCTGACCTCTGACATGCACCGGCCTTCTCTGTCCCGATCCGAAGGCCCCTGATCTGCACCTGTCCCGCAGATCCCTGCATGTCCCAGACACGCTTGACTTCCGCCGCCGTCGTATCCCGACGCGCGGCGGTTTTTTTTAGGCCTGCCGGGCTTTGTCGACGGCTTCGCAGGCAGCGTCGAGCACCAGCAGGATCGAGGCATGACGATTGCGGAACTCCCGCGCCGGGGTCAGCACCGCGTAAAGATCGAAAGGCGCGGGCGGCGGTTCGGCGCCGTCTTTCAGCATGGCAGCAACGGCGTCGCGGGCCTGATGGAGCTCCTGAGCGCTGCGCCCGATCACGGCACGGCCAAAAATCGCGGCAGAGGCCTGACCGAGGGCGCAGGCCCGCACCTCTTGCGCATAATCCGCAACCCTTCCGTCCTGCAGCGTCAGATCGACCGTCACTGTCGAGCCGCAGGTGGGAGAGCGCTTTTTCGCGCTGCCCTGTGGCGCATCAAGCCGCCCGGCCAGCGGGATATTCGCAGCCAGGTCGAGAATCTTACCGGAATATAGCGAGATCAGATCGCTGTCGCTCATCGCTGTCGCCTTTGCCGATAGGCTGCCCTTGTGGCCTGCCTTGCCTGACGTCTATGTAATCGGACAGAGCGCCCGCGCCAAGGAGAAGACCATGAGCTTTGATCCCGCCAGTCTGAAATTCGATGCCAATGGGCTGGTGGCCTGCATCGCCCAGCAGCATGACACAGGCGAGGTGCTGATGCTGGCCTGGATGAACGCGGCGGCCGTAGCGAAGACGCTGGAGACGGGCAGGGTGACCTATTGGTCGCGCTCGCGTCAGGCGTTCTGGATCAAGGGGGAAAGCTCGGGCCATGTGCAGCGGCTGGTCGGGCTGCGGGTGGATTGTGATCGTGACTGTCTGCTGGCGCTCGTGGATCAGACCGGACCGGCCTGCCATACCAACCGGCGGTCCTGTTTTTATACCGGGGTGGAGACCGGGGATGAGGTTGAGCTGATGCAGCCGGTCAGCTGAGGCTGGTCTGCGCCTCCGGCAGACATATTTCAGTCAAGGGGAACGGTCAGGCCGAGCATCACGCGGATATCACCGGGCGTGGCACCGTCCTCGCGGTATTTTACCAGCGCCCGGGCGTCATCGCGCTTGGCGAGCCGTTTGCCGCTGTCGTCACGGATCAGGCGGTGATGATGCCAGAGTGGTTGTGGCAGGCCGAGCAGGCGGATCAGGAGCGCATGGATGAAGGTGGCCTCGAACAGGTCTTCGCCACGTGTGATTTCGGTGATGCCCTGGGCAGCATCATCGGTCACGACGGCAATGTGATAAGAGGTTCCGATGTCGCGACGCGCCAGAACAATATCGCCGATCTCAGCGACCATCTGCGCAGCATTGCGGCAATGAAGGCCCGGCCGGCGACCGCTATCGGTGAAGGTGACGTCGCCAGTACGCGCCATGGCTTTCGCCATATCAAGGCGGATCGCGCCGCCTTTATGACCGGCATGGCGGCAGGTGCCGGGATAGACCGGTCCATCCGGCCCGGTTACAGGCGCGCCTTCCTGTGGCGCCGACAGAGAGGCGCGTATATCACCCCTGGTGCAGATGCAATGATAGGTCAGGCCGGTTTCTGTCAGCTTATCAACGGCTTGACGGTACAGGTTGAGGCGCTCTGACTGCCGCAGGACCGGGGTTTCCCAATGCAGTCCCAGCCAGCGAAGATCTTCATAAACGGCGGCCTCATAATCGGGCCGCGCGCGGGCGGTGTCGATATCCTCGATCCTGAGAAGAAAGCGATCTCCGCGCGCGGCGGCGGTCAGCGCGGCGAAAGCATGGCCCAGATGGAGCGGCCCGGTTGGCGACGGCGCGAAGCGGGTTACCCGAGCCATTTTGTGAAAGCGTCTTTCGCGCGATCGGTATAGGCCTTGTAGCGATCCTTGCGACCCCGGCGCCCGCCTTTGGCGTCAATCGGGGGGAAGAGGCCGAAATTGACATTCATTGGCTGGAATGTCTTTGCCTCGGCACCACCGGTGATATGGGTGATAAGCGCGCCCATCGCAGTGTCCGCAGGCGGTGGCGGCAGATCCTGACCCTTGATTTCCGCTGCTGCCATACGGCCGGCGAGCAGGCCCATTGCCGAGGATTCGACATAACCCTCGACCCCGGTGATCTGGCCGGCGAAACGGATATGCGGCCGCGATTTCAGTCGCATCCGGTCGTCCAGAAGCGTGGGAGAGTTGATGAATGTATTGCGATGGATGCCGCCAAGACGGGCAAATGAAGCGTTTTCAAGACCGGGAATCATTTTGAAAACAGCGGCTTGCGCGCCGTATTTCATCTTGGTCTGGAAGCCCACGATATTATAGAGCGTCCCGAGCGCATTGTCGCGGCGCAGCTGAACCACCGCATAGGCTTTGGTTTCGGGATCATGTTCATTGGTCAGGCCGACCGGCTTCATCGGGCCAAAGCGCAGCGTTTCGCGCCCGCGTTCGGCCATGACCTCGATCGGCAGGCAGCCATCGAAATAGCCCGCCGTTTCGCCTTCATGGAATTCGGTTTTCTCGGCGGCGAGCAGCGCGTCGATGAAAGCCTCATATTGCTCCCGCGTCATCGGGCAATTGAGATAGGCCTTTTGTTCCTCTTCGGTCTCGCCCTTGTCATAGCGCGACTGGCGCCAGGCGACCGACATATCGACCGATTCCGCGTAGACGATAGGCGCGATGGCGTCGAAAAAGGCGAGGCTGTCTGCTCCGGTCTCGGCGCGGATTGCTTCTGCCAGGGCGCCGGAGGTCAGCGGGCCGGTCGCGATGATCCAGTGACCATCTTCGGGAAGGGCACGGATCTCACCGGGGTCGAATGAAATCATCGGATGCGCGCGCAGCCGTTCTGTCACCGAAGCCGAAAAGGCGTCGCGGTCAACAGCAAGTGCGCCACCTGCCGGCAGGCGGTGACGGCGGGCCATTTCCATGATCAACCCGCCCGCCGCCTGCATTTCCCAATGCAGCAGGCCGACGGCATTCCGTTCATCATCATCCGAGCGGAAGGAGTTCGAGCAGACCATTTCGGCGAAGTCGCCGGTGCGATGCGCGAAAGTGCCCACAGAGGGGCGCATTTCGTGCAGGACGACCGGGACGCCGGCCTCGGCCGCCTGCCAGGCGGCCTCGGATCCGGCCATGCCGCCGCCGATGATGTGGAGCTTTTCCATGGCTCGCGATGTAGCCCTGCCAGGGCGACAGTTCAACTCCTCAGATCAGGGCGACCCGTTCGCGTTGCGCAGGATCGGGCCAGGGCCGGTAGAGACCGATATCGGCATGGGCGATCATGCCATGCATCTGGTCGTAGCGGCGCAGCGCCTCATCATCGCTGGCAGCGAGACCGGCGAAAGCTGTGTCGAGGCCGGCAAGGCCAGGCAGCTCAATCTCCAGCAGGAAATCGGTATGCTGCCCCGAGGCCAGTCCCAGTTTGCGACGCAGAAGCCGCCAGTCGCTCACCAGGCCCTTGCCACGCAGATGATCCATCCAGGCGGCGACGGCAGCCGCGAATGCCAGGGCCCGTGCCTCTGGCCGCAGCTCGATCAGGCAATGGTAAAGATGCACCGCTTCCTCCCTCGGGCCATCCGCCCGCATCGAGTGAAACAGCGAAGATTTACCATCGGGTTAAAATGAAACGGCCCGCCACAGGGGCGGGCTGTCACATCATTCCGGAGCGGTCTCGGGCGGCACGTCAGGGGCCGGCGTGTCGGAGGATGGCGTATCTGGAACCGTCGTGTCCGCCGCGCCGACGCTTTCCTGCTCGGCGATGCGGGCGACCGAGACGACCTCTTCCTCGCCGCCGGTATTCAGCACCTTCACGCCCCCAGCCGACCGCGAGCGGAAAGAAATCTGGTCCACCGGCACCCGGATCGACTGTCCGGACGAGGTCGCGAGCATGATCTGGTCGGAAAGATCGACCGGGAAGGAGGCCACCAGCGGCCCGCCGGGCATGGATTTGGCGAAAGCGGTCACGCCCTGGCCGCCACGTCCGCGCACCGGGTAGTCATGGCTGGACGAGAGCTTGCCGAGACCGCGCGCGGTGATGGTGAGGATCAGATCCTCGGCCGCTGACATTTCAGCATAACGCTCGGTCGAAAGCTGGCCCACTGCGGCCTCTTCCTCGTCATCCGCCTCGATCTCTTCAGTCACACCGGCGACAAGGCGGCGCTGCTTCAGATAGGCGGCGCGCTCGGCCGGATCTGCCTCGAAATGGCGGATGATCGACATCGAGACGACCTTATCCTCGCCATTCAGGCGGATCCCGCGCACACCGGTCGAGCCGCGCGATTTGAAGACGCGGATTTCCTGGGTCGAGAAGCGGATGGCGCGGCCCGAAGCCGTCACCAGCATGACATCGTCATTCTCATCGGCGATGGCTGCGTTCACAAGTGTAACGTTTTCAGGCAGTTTCATCGCGATCTTGCCATTGCGCATCACATTGGTGAAGTCCGACAGATCATTCTGCCGCACATCGCCATCCGAGGTCGCGAAGACAATCTGCAGCTTGTCCCACTCATCTTCCGGCACATCGACCGGCATCAGCGCGGCGATGGAAACGCCGGGTTCGATCGGCAGGATATTGACCAGTGCCTTACCTTTGGCATTGCGGCCCGCCACCGGAAGCCGCCAGGTCTTGAGCTTGTAGACCATGCCGGAAGTTGTAAAGAACAAGAGCCAGGTATGTGTATTTGCTACGAAAAGCGTTGTGACGACGTCATCTTCCTTGGTCTGCATGGAAGACAAACCCTTGCCGCCGCGGTTCTGCTGGCGGAACTCTGCCAGCGGCGTGCGCTTGATGTAACCGCCCGAGGTGATGGTCACGACCATATCCTCGCGCTCGATCAGATCCTCGTCATCCATATCGCCTTCCCAATCGGCGATCTGGGTGCGGCGCGGCACAGCAAAGAGCGAGCGAACCTCGGTCAACTCATCGGAAATGATCCCCATGATCCGATCCCGAGACGAGAGAATATCGAGGAAATCCTTGATCTTACCGGCAAGTTCTTCCAGCTCGTCGGTGACTTCCTTGACCCCGAGCGCGGTCAGACGCTGCAGGCGCAGCTCAAGGATCGCCCGGGCCTGGGTCTCCGAGAGATTATAGGTTCCATCCTCGTTCATCTTATGACCGGGATCGTCGATCAGCCGGATATAGGCCGCGATATCATGCGCGGGCCAGTTGCGGGTCATCAGCCGCTCGCGCGCCTCGGCCGGATCGGCAGAGGAGCGGATCGTCGCCACAACCTCATCGACATTCGATACCGCGACCGCGAGACCGCAAAGGATATGGCTGCGCTCGCGCGCTTTCCGCAGCTCGAAAGCGGTGCGGCGTGCGACAACTTCTTCGCGGAACACAAGGAAATGGCTGAGGAAATCCCGAAGCGTCAGGGTCTCGGGCTTGCCGCCCACCAGCGCCAGCATATTGCAGCCGAAATGCACCTGCATCGGCGAGAACCGCCAGAGCTGGTTCAGCACGACATCGGGTGTGGCATCGCGTTTCAGCTCGATCACCACCCGCACGCCGACACGGTCCGACTCGTCGGCGATCGAGGAGATCCCGTCGATCCGCTTGTCGCGCACCGCTTCGGCGATTTTCTCGATCATCGAGGCCTTGTTGACCTGATAGGGGATCTCGTCGACGATGATTGCCCAGCGGTCTTTGCGCAGCTCTTCGACATGGGTTTTCGCCCGGATGATCACCGAGCCGCGCCCTTCGAGATAGGCCTTGCGCGCGCCCGAACGACCAAGGATCAGACCCCCGGTCGGAAAATCGGGCGCCGGAAGCATTTCCATGAGCGATTCCATGGAGATATCCGGGTTTTCTATCATCGCCAGCGTGGCGTCGATAACCTCGCCGAGGTTGTGCGGCGGGATCCGCGTCGCCATGCCGACCGCGATACCTTCGGTGCCGTTGACCAGCATGTTCGGGTAGCGGGAGGGAAGCACCGTCGGCTCGCGGTCCTTGCCGTCGTAATTGTCCTGGAAATCGACCGTATCTTTGTCGATATCGGCCAGCAGAAAGGCGGCGGGCTTGTCCATCCGCACTTCGGTATAGCGCATCGCCGCCGGCGGATCGCCATCCATCGAGCCGAAATTCCCTTGCCCATCAAGGAGTTTCAGCGACATACTGAAGGGCTGCGCCATCCGCACCAGCGCGTCGTAAATCGAGCTGTCGCCATGCGGGTGGTATTTCCCCATCGTATCGCCGACCGGACGGGCCGATTTGCGATAGGCCTTGTCATGGGTGTTGTTGCTTTCGTGCATTGCAAACAGCACGCGGCGGTGAACCGGCTTCAGCCCGTCGCGCAGATCGGGGATCGCGCGGCTGACAATGACCGACATCGCATAGTCGAGATAGGCGGTCCGCATCTCCTGGGTGATATCGACCTGCGGGCCGTGATAGACCGGCTTCTCAGGAGTTTCACCTGCGTTTTCAATATCTTCCGGAGTGTCTGACACGGTACGCCTTCTTTGTCACGGCCGGGCCTTTCGGGGACATGTCCCCTGGCCCGCATTTAGTTGGGCAGAAGTTACACCATACCAGCCATTGGGTGCAATGGTGGGAGCAATGGTCGGTGAAATGGTCGGGGCGGTCTTCTGTCATCTCTGTTGTCATCACAGGGGCGAGGTGAGTGACAGATCGTTGATTTTATTGACCTTATATTCATCTCTGTCATGCTTTCCTGAACGGGAGGACGAACGGAGGCACAGGAAATGAAAGAAGGCGACAGGCGGATCGGCGACGGGCGGATCGGCTACGGGCGGGCAGGTGAGGGACGTGCCGGTGAGGGGCGGGCGGGTGAGCGTCAGCACAGCGAAACCAGCCTCATGCTGCAAGGCTACGGACTCACCACGGCCGAGATCTTCTACGGGATGCCGGATTACCGGTCGGTGCTCAACACGTTCATCTGGCAGGCCTATGATCTGGCGCCGGACTACCCGGAACTGTTTCGCTTCATTGAATACTGGCAGTCGAACATCGAAGGGCCGCTGCATTCGGTGCGCTTCACCCATCGCCGGCAGATCGGGCCGGCGGAATGGCGCAAGGTGACGGCGGAACTGAGGCTGCACTAAAGCGCGCGCTTGCCGTGAGGCGCGGGTGAGGCTATTGCCCGCGCCATGAATGACCAGTCTCCCCCCGGCAAGGCGCAGGCTCAGGGCGCGCTGACCAATGTTGACGGGCTGATCCGCCAGGGTCTGAGCCCAGCTGTCCAACGGGCAGAACTTGAACAGGTCGCGGCGGAATTCCGGGTGCGGCTGAGCCCCGGGATGCGGCAGATCGGATCTGACGCAGTCCTGGCGCAATTTCTCCCTGATCCGCGCGAGCTGACCATCCTCCCGGAAGAGCTGATCGACCCGATCGGGGATGACGTGCATCGCCCGGTGCCCGGCCTGACGCATCGCTATCCGGACCGCGTGATCCTGCACACGACCCAGATCTGCGAGGTCTATTGCCGCTTTTGCTTCCGACGCGAGGCGGTGGGGGAAAACGGTCAGCTCGAGGAGGCGGAATTCATCCGCGTACTAGACTATCTGCGCGACCATCCGCAGATCTGGGAGGTGATCCTGACCGGCGGCGACCCGCTGACCCTGTCCGCGCGGCGCCTGAAGGATATGCTGGCCCGACTGGCAGAGATCCCAAGCGTCGAGGTGATCCGCATCCATACCCGCATCCCTGTCGTGGCGCCGGAGAAGATCACCGACGACCTGACGCGGGCGATGCAGGTCCGCCCGGTGGTCTGGCTCGTGCTGCATACGAACCATGCCGACGAAATTACCCCTGCCGCCAGCGCGGCACTCGCACGGCTGACCCGGGCGGGCGTGCCGCTCCTGTCGCAGACGGTGCTGCTGAAGGGGATCAATGCCGATCCCGACACGCTGGAGCAGTTGTTCCGTACTTTGATCCGCAACCGGGTGAAGCCCTATTACCTGCATCACCCCGATCTCGCGAAAGGCACCGGCCATTTCCGTCTAAGCCTGCACGAGGGGCAGGAAATCATGGCCGATTTGCGCGGACGAATCTCCGGCACGGCGCTGCCGACCTATGTCCTGGATATTCCCGGCGGCTTTGGAAAGGTTCCGGTTGGGCCTGGCTATCTGCAACACCATGGAGATGGCAGCTGGACCGTTACCGATCCGCAGGGGCGAGCGCATTCCTACCGGGATCTCTGACTTCGGGGCTACGAACGCCCTTGGCGGGGGCAGATTCAGTCCCGCCTGGTTGGGTTATGGAGTCAGTGGGATGGATCGACCACACACCCCGTGGTGACGCACCGCCGGGTCACATCTGCGTCGTCAGATCATTTGGAACAGGCGGCCTAATTCTGAAGCGAAGGGCAGTGGCTGATTGGCTTCAAGTAATGCTGCCTGGCGCTCGCCGCGTTCTTCGCAGGACTGGTGTCGGATGGGGCCGGGAGCGCGCGCTATGGCGGGCAGGGGGCGAGCATCGTGTGTCGACATGTGGGGACGCATTCGCGATCCCTCCTGCGCTACCATCGTGAATTGCGGGACGATGAACCCATTTCAGCTTTGGGCGGCATCCCTGCTTGCAGGCTATCAACGAGCGCTTCTGCAGCCGCAAGCGTTCTGCGATAGCCTCTTTCGTCATCGTCGGATCCTGGAATGGCACGTGCAGGATGGGGAGTCGCAGCGCATCACGCCAGCCAGCGACTTGCGACATAATGTTGTCGCGTGGAGACGGGTTTTTTTATCCGGCCAAAAATGCCGGAAAGCCCACCAATGACGCTACCAACGGCAGAAATCATTGCTGGATCCATCAGTGGCGAACCTTCATCAGGTTTTGAATATCGCGCTGCACATCACTGATTTATTTGAAAAAAAAGATCGGCGGTGAATACGATCATCGCATCAAGAATGTAATCGTCACCAGTGCAGCCCGAGAGGTCAGCGCGCTGGCATTCGCGCTTGATCCAGCGGAGAGCATCACCATAAACAGGAGCCGATATCAGACGACCCGCGAGCAAAGTGCGGTGATTTCCGAGGGATAGACCCCGACGAGAAAACCGCCAAAGGCGGTAAGAGCGGGGATCAACATCTTGCGCACGAGCGGCAAGACGAGCTTGAAGGCTTTCAGCATATACTTATCCCATTATATAAAGTGGTTAAGCATGACTTTGTCGTATAATCAGTATTATGTAACAAACATAGTAGAGCCGTGCCGGTTTCACTAAAGGAACTGTTGTGACTTCAAACAGCATTTATGCCTTTATCTACTTGTTTTGCCACTTTTTCACAAACGAGAATGCCGCTCTGCGAACCTGGCCCAACGGGTAATGATCTTAGGCATAAATGGTCATGACATACTGTTGTCCACCCGCCAATCGGTGTCGACGTTCTGAACGAGGCCACTCACCGCTTCGGCGCGCCGGGTATTACGAACTGGCAACATGGTTGCGCCATCGGTTGGAGCAGCCATGCGACGTCAAGGCAGCCCGTTTACATCATTCGTCTGAACCGACCGGATGGTTTACAGAGCGCTGCAATCTGTCTTGCGGCATATTCGCGATCGCGGCAGTCTCCGACTGCCCCGCATCGAGGGATTTTCAGATACCGCTCAATCCAGGGGAGTTCCCGATCCTTTGGCCAATGCCTGTGAAACAGGATCGAGAGAATTTCATTTGAAATCAGCCTGTTATATCAAGACTCACAAAACCTGATCTGTCAGTTTAAGGCATTCGCCGATCTTGCCGCCGCGCAGCCCGGTGTTGAACCACTGAGCACGCTGGGCCGAACTGCCATGGGTGAAGGTATGCGGCATCGGGCGCTGGCCGGCATTCTTTTGCAGCGTATCATCCCCGATCTGGCGCGCGGCGTTCAGTGCCTCGTCGAAGTCGCCGCGCTCGACGGTGCCAAGCGTCGCCGCAGCCTCATGCGCCCAGACGCCGGAGAGACAATCGGCCTGGAGCTCGATCAGCACCGAGACCTGGTTCGAGTCGGTCGTACTCAGCTGGCTGCGCAGCGTATTGGCCCGGCCGAGAATGCCGAGCTCGTTCTGGACATGGTGGCCGACCTCATGCGCCACGACATAGGCTGCAGCGAAATCGCCTTTCGCGCCAAGCTGTTTTTCGAGTGTTACGAAGAAACCGGTATCGAGATAGACCTTGCGATCGGCCGGGCAATAGAACGGCCCGGTGGCCTCGGAGGCGCCGCCACAGGGCGACTGGGTGCCTCCCTTAAACAGCACCAGCGTCGCGGGTTTATAGGTTTTGTTCAGCTGGCTGCGGAACAGATCGGCCCAGATCACCTCGGTATCAGCCAAAACGACCGAGACGAATTCGCCGGCCTCCTGGTCCTGGGCGGTCAGTGGCTCAGCTGCGCGGCCGCTGTCCTGGCCTGCATCCAGCCCGACCTGGTTCAGCAACTGGCCTGGATCGACGCCCAGCACCAGCGCGATCACGAAGACCGCAACAAGGCCAAGGCCCCCGACCCCGGCCGCGCCGCCCGTACGGATGCCACCGCCCTGGGCGCGGCGGTCTTCGATATTGTTGCTGCCGCGGCGGCCTTTCCATTGCATTGCGGACGCTCCCCTGTCCTGCGGCCCCGTCAGTGATGAAGCCTCGCACCCGTCGCAATCTACCCTGCCCCGCTGTGCCAGAAAAGCCCTGTCGAAAGGCCCAGGCGGCTGGACTGCACTGCGGCTGATCCTGGGCTGATCGTGGACGCGCGAAGGCGTTACTTTCCCTTTCGTCACACCGGGCCTAAACGTGACGCCGTATCGCCAGGGAATCGGAGCCCGCCCTATGATCCTGAAAACACCGGCAATCCTGATCGCGGGCCTCGGATCCGCCGCAATGCTGGCTGCGGCCTTTGGGTTTCAGCTGATTGGCGGCCTGGCGCCCTGCCATTTGTGCCTGCTGCAACGCTGGCCGCATGCGGCTGCGGTGCTGTTTCTGGCGCTCTGGCTGGCGACCGGCTGGCGGATTTGGCCCTGGCTGGGGGCTGCGGCGGCACTGAGCACTGCCGGGATCGGGCTTTTCCATGCGGGTGTCGAACTGGGCTGGTGGGAGTATATCTCGACCTGCACGCAAGGGTCGATCGCGGGACTGTCAGCGTCTGATCTGATGAACCCGGCTACGGCGACCCCTGCCCCGGTACGCTGCGATGCGATCCCATGGTCTTTGTTCGGGATCTCTATGGCGGGCTGGAATGCGATTGTCTCGCTGGTTCTGGCGCTGTTCTGGGGTTTTGGCGCCAGCCGCCGGGACTGAAGGAACGGGTGGGATAAACGGGGAGCGATCCGCGCCTTGCAGGGCGCGCATGCCTCCGGCGGGAGTATTTTGATCAGGGGAAATGGGGCCGGCCTGCGGGGGCGATCAGGCCCCGTCGGTTACCGGCGCGCAATTGAAGAGGCGCGCATGTTCCTGGATTGCGAAACGGTCGGTCATGCCTGCCACATAATCCGCTACAATGCGGGCAAGCGTGGTTTCATCCTGACCGGCTTCGCGAATGTCTTCCTGCCATTCAGCGGGCAAAAGCTCCGGCTGGTTCAGGAACAGCGGGAAGAGATCATCCATCACACCCGTCACCCGCGCCCGCACCTCCATCACCGAGGGCGCGCGATACATCCGGTGGAAGAGAAAGCTGCGCACCGCTTTCAGCTCCTGGTATAGCGGCTTTGAGAAGCGGATGATCGTGGTGCCCATATGGCGGATCTCGTGCACCGATTGCGGCTGTGCGGCATCAAGCCGGTTCTGCGCCACATGGATCACGTCTTCGACCATGCGGCCAAAGACGCGGCGCAGCGCTTCATGGCGGCGGCGCATACGGTCAAGGCCCGGGTAAAGCTCGTCGACCTTGCGGAAGGCGGGGCCGGCGACCGGCAGCTCCATCAGGTCATCTTCGGAGAAAAGCCCCGAGCGCAGCCCGTCATGCAGGTCGTGATGCGAATAGGCCACGTCATCGGCAATGGCCGCGACCTGGGCCTCGGCGCTGGCATGGGTGGAAAGCTCCAGATCCCAGGCGCGGTTCACCTCGTCCAGCGCATAGGGCAAGTGGTCGGGGTCATGCTTGTGTTTGTCATCGGCATTGGGGCCGATCACCGGGCCATTGTGTTTCGCAATGCCTTCCAGCGTCTCCCAGGTCAGGTTCAGGCCGTCAAAGCCCGCATAGTGACGTTCCAGCCGCGTCACGATGCGCAGCGCCTGGGCGTTATGGTCAAAGCCGCCATAGGGCTGCATCAGCCGCGCCAGCGCATCCTCGCCGGTATGGCCAAAGGGCGTATGACCCAGATCATGCGCCAGCGCGATGGCCTCGGCGAGATCGGTGTTCAGCCCCAGCACCGCCGAGATCGTGCGCGCCACCTGTGCGACCTCGATCGAATGGGTCAGGCGGGTGCGGTAGTAATCGCCCTCATGTTCGACAAAGACCTGTGTCTTGTGCTTGAGGCGGCGGAAAGCCGAGGAATGAATGATCCGGTCGCGATCCCGCTGAAAGGGCGAGCGGAATGTGCTCATTCCCTCATCGAACAGCCTCCCATGCGACTCTTCTGGCTGACAGGCAAAAGCGGCAAGCATCACGATCCGGTTCCCAATTCAGTGCGGCGGCTTGTTCGGCGCGGCCCTGCCCCCTATATTCCCGGAAAGCGCTGAAAGATACCGGAACAGCCATGGAACTTATGCTTCCCCCCGATGCCGCCCCTTTTGCCGATGCGCTGCCGCGCGTCACCGACCGCGCGTTCGCGCGGCTGGCCGAAATTGCCGAGATCACCGGCGCGCCACAGCCTTTGCGCGTGGGCGTGCTTGGCGGCGGCTGTTCGGGCTTTCAATATGAGATCGTGCTGGGCGAGGCCGGCCCCGAGGATCTGGTGTTCGAGAAAGACGGCCAGCGTGTGCTGGTTGATCCGGT
Source organism: Pseudogemmobacter sp. TB195 (assembly GCF_058313095.1). NCBI lineage: Bacteria > Pseudomonadati > Pseudomonadota > Alphaproteobacteria > Rhodobacterales > Paracoccaceae > Pseudogemmobacter > Pseudogemmobacter sp. TB195. The sequence continues at coordinate 43,674 of NZ_JBZEGG010000004.1, read as the reverse complement.
CTCGCTTCCGTTCCTGCAAAATGCGGTAATCGACTTCACCGAAGAGGTGATCGGGGCGCGTTTTGTGATCGAGAACCCGAATGCGTCGAGCTCCTGCGGCTGCGGCACCTCATTCTCGATCTGACGCCTAAGGGCTGAAACGAACTGGCCGAGACGCGGGCAGGCAGTGGTTGCGAGCTTAGGTTGCAACAGGCCTGCTCCGGATAAGCCCGGCTGCCTCATATTCGCGTCAGTCCCACATCTCATCGCTGTGCGATGCAACAGCCGCTTTTCCGCGTCACGGCTGCATGGCACTATGGCGCCATGTCCCGCATCATCCTTCTGAACAAACCCTTCGATATGCTCTGCCAGTTCACCGATCTGAAGAGCCCTTCGCCCCGCCCGACCCTCTCGGCGGTGCTTAACCAGCCCGGCGTCTATCCGGCGGGCCGGCTGGATCGCGATTCCGAGGGGCTGGTGGTGCTGACCGATGACGGGCGGCTGCAGGCGCGGATCTCCGATCCAAAGCACAAGACCGAAAAGACCTATTACGCCCAGGTCGAGGGGGCGCCCGACGCAGCCGCGCTTGCGGCGCTGGAACAGGGTGTCATGCTCAATGACGGCCCTGCCCTGCCCGCCCGCGCCAGGCAGGTGACGGCGCCAGACTGGCTCTGGCCGCGCGAGCCACCGATCCGGGTCCGGAAATCGGTGCCCGATGCCTGGATCGAGCTGACCATCCGCGAGGGCCGCAACCGCCAGGTGCGCCGCATGACAGCGGCGGTCGGCCTGCCAACCCTGCGCCTGATCCGCTGGCGGGTGGGTGACTGGACACTGAAAGGCCTTGCGCCGGGACAATGGAGAGATTTGTGAGGAGGAGTTTGTGAACACTGCTGCACAAGAAATCATCGCCCATCTCGATCTGAGACCGCATCCCGAGGGCGGCTGGTATCGCGAGACCTGGCGCGGCCCGACCCGCGAGGGGCGCGCCAGCGGCACCTCGATCCTCTTCCTGCTTCAGGCGGGCGAGAGAAGCCACTGGCACCGGGTCGATGCCGATGAAATCTGGCACTGGCATGCGGGCGCGCCCCTCGATCTCGCAATGGGGGACCGCGCGGCGCGGCATTACACGCTCGGGCCAGATATCCTCGCGGGGCAGCACTGTCAGATGATCGTGCCCGCCGGCTGGTGGCAGGAAGCCGTGAGCACCGGCGACTGGACGCTTCTGTCCTGCACGGTCAGCCCGGGCTTTCGGTTCGAGGGCTATGAGCTGGCCCCGGCGGGCTGGAGCCTGCCTGTTGAGCCAGCCCGGACGTAAATTAGGCATCCCCCGCTGGCCGGTCATGGCAAATCTTGTATCCATTACAAGATGCGCCCTCGCCGCCAGGGGCGCCCCTGGATAAACCGGCCCCATGGAACACAGCCCCTCCCCCAAACCACAGCCCGCCGGTTCGCAGGAAGGGGACAGCCTCTCCGGGTTCCTCTACGCGCTTTCCGCCTATCTGCTCTGGGGCTTTTTGCCGCTTTATATGAAGGCGCTGGATCATGTCTCGCCGCTTGAAGTGGTGGCACATCGGGTGATCTGGGCGCTGCCGGTCGCGCTGCTGATCCTTGCCCTGACGCGCCGGACTGCAGATCTGAAGGCGGCTTTATGCAATCCGGCGATGCTCGGGATGACGCTGGTGACGGCAGGGCTGATCTCGGTCAACTGGGGGTTCTATGTCTATGCGATCACCTCCGGGCGGGCGCTGGATGCGGCGCTTGGTTATTACATCAACCCGCTCTTCTCGATCCTGCTGGGCGCCGTGTTGCTGGGCGAGCGGTTGCGCGGCGTGCAATGGCTCGCAATTCTTGCGGCCTTCATCGGGGTCGCGATTCTGACCCTCGAGGCCGGGCGTCTGCCAGTCCTCGCGCTGGCCCTGACGCTGACCTGGGGCTTTTACGCCTATTTTAAGAAGAGCCTGCCGATCGGTCCGAACCAGGGCTTCACCCTGGAGGTGATGGTGCTGTTGCTTCCGGCGCTGGCAGTGATCGGCTGGCTGGCCACATCGGATGAGATGCAGTTCCTGCACGGGCCGGGCTGGCAGAGCGCGATGTTGTTCCTGCTGGGGCTGGTGACCGCAGGGCCGCTGATCCTCTATGCCAATGGTGCCAAGAAGCTGCGGCTGACGACCATCGCGATCATGCAATATATCGCGCCGACGATGATCTTCCTGACCGCGGTTTTTGTCTTTGACGAGCCGTTCAGCCGGCAAAAACTGATCGCTTTCGGCTTCATCTGGCTGGGGCTGGTGATCTATTCTCTCTCGATGCTCCGCCGGACAGGCGCAAAGCCGGAGTTTTGAAAACTCCGGCCCGGAGCCTTTCCAAGGCTCCGGCGCGAAATCTGTGCAGATTTCGCCAGCGCCCGGTTGTCGAAGTCTCAAGGAGCAGATCCCTCCTTGCCGCTGACAAGGCGCCAGAGCGGCGCGATCCCCCTTGTCGCCACCGGGATCAGCAGCGTCCCGACAATCAGGCCGACCACGCCATCAAGCGCCGCCGTCACCAGCCATTCCACCAGCCCTGCCGCCCGGGAAACAGCTGATGCCGCAGAGGCTGCAATATGGTGGATGGTCTCATAGGGCCAGGCCCAGAGATGCGTCACCTCGAGCCCATGCACGACGATATTGCCCCCGACCCAGAGCATCGCGGCCGTTCCCACCACTGAAAGCACCCCAAGCAGTACCGGCATTCCCTTGACCAGCCCGCGCCCAAAGGCCCTGGTCACGCCAATCCGCCCGGTCGCCGCCAGATGCAGCCCGATATCATCCATCTTCACGATCAGCGCCACCGCGCCGTAAACCGCCACCGTAATCAGCGCGCCCACCACTGCAAGAACCACAGCCTTCATCCAGAAATCCGGGCTGTCGATCACCGAAAGCGCGATGGTCATGATCTCGGCCGAAAGGATGAAATCGGTCTTGATCGCCCCTGCGACCTTCGCCTCCTCAAGCTGCGTCTCATTCCCTGCCGCGTGATCAGCTTCCGCCGCATCCCCATGCGGGAACAGCGCATGGAACAGTTTTTCCGCCCCTTCAAAACACAGATAGGCGCCCCCCAGCATCAGCAGCGGCGTGATCGCCACGGGCAGGAACGCCTCCAGCGCCAGCAGGACCGGCAACAGGACCAGCAGTTTGTTGCGCATCGATCCGAGCGCGATCCGCCAGATGATCGGAAGCTCGCGTTCCGGCCTGAACCCGGTCACATATTTCGGCGTCACCGCGGCATCGTCGATCACCACGCCTGCGGCTTTGGCCCCTGCCTTAGCGGCCGCCGCCGTAATATCGTCGACCGATGCAGCCGCCACTTTGGCAATCGCCGCGACATCATCCAGCAAAGCCAGCAAACCACTCATGTCTCACCCGTATCAGCGCCTCTCTGCACAATGACAGGGAATCACCCGGCCAAAGCAAGGGGGAGTTATGCCGGCCCTGGCGCCTTCTTGCTGCCCGGGCCCGCAACTGTTACCGCAAGCGCTAGCGCAAACAGTCTGGGTTTGCGCTAACACAATGAAAATACGTATCTTTTATGCTTTGAAAAGCTGCGGGGCAGCGCTAACCAGCCTGAGACCCGGGATAAATTCGTGCAGCGGAGACACAGGATATGACCATCACAGTCGGTATCAACGGATTTGGCCGCATCGGCCGCTGCACCCTCGCCCATATCGCGGAATCGAACCGCAATGATGTGCAGGTCGTGGCAATCAATGCGACCGGGCCCATCGAGACCAATGCGCATCTCCTGAAATACGACTCGGTTCATGGGCGTTTCCCCGGCACTGTTAAGGTTGAGGGGGGCGCGCTGGATCTCGGGCGCGGGCCGATCCGCGTGATGTCGACCTACAACCCGGAAGAGCTCGACTGGGAGGGCGTTGACGTCGTTCTGGAATGCACCGGCAATTTCAATGACCGCAGTAAGGCCGCCGTCCATCTCGGGCGCGGCGCGAAACGGGTGCTGATCTCGGCGCCGGCCAAGAACGCCGATCTGACGGTTGTTTACGGCGTCAATCACCGGTCGCTGCTCCCGGAGCATCTGGTCGTTTCGAACGGGTCCTGCACCACGAACTGTCTTGCGCCGCTGGCCAAGGTGCTGAATGACACGATCGGGATTGAATCGGGCATCATGACCACGATCCATTCCTATACCGGCGATCAGCCGACGCTGGACCGCCGCCATTCCGACCTCTACCGCGCACGCTCGGCAGCGATGGCGATGATCCCGACCTCGACCGGCGCCGCGAAAGCACTTGGCGAAGTCCTGCCCGAGCTGAAAGGCAAGCTCGATGGCTCGGCCATTCGGGTGCCGACCCCGAATGTCTCGGCGGTGGATCTGACCTTCATCGCCGCGAAATCGGTCACCGCGGACGAGGTGAACCAGATCGTGCGCGAGGCCGCCAATGGCTATATGGGCATGGTCATGGCCTATGACCCCGAGCCCAAGGTCTCGATCGACTTCAACCATACCCCGCAATCGTCGATCTTCGCACCGGATCAGACGCGAGTGGTTGGCCGTTCCGTCCGCGTTCTGGCATGGTATGACAATGAATGGGGCTTCTCCTGCCGCATGGCCGATGTGGCCGGCGCTATGGGGCGGCTCGCAGGCTGAGACCGGGCGCTCTCCCCGGCCAAACCCGGGGATTTCGCGTGACGGATCGTGTCGCTCTCTACATCGCTTTGACGCTTGCTGTGGCAATCGGGCTGGATCTGCTCCTCACTCAGGGGCAGATCCTGATGTTTCTGGCGAAAAAATTCCTCCATCTTGTCGACTGGGTTCAATTCTGGCGCTGATGCTGGCAGGATTCGATTGCATTTCCGCGCGTTCTGCGGTTGTTAGCGCTAGCAGTCCGGCACCATCGCGCCGGCATGAGGGCGCTCTCAGCTTTGAAAGCGCAAAAGACACCGCAGCACCGGAGGAAGGTCATGGCTGTCAAGGTTGCAATCAATGGGTTCGGTCGTATCGGGCGCAATATCCTGCGCGCGATCATCGAATCGGGACGTACCGACATCGAAGTCGTGGCGCTGAACGATCTCGGCCCTGTCGAGACCAATGCGCATCTGCTGCGCTTCGACTCGGTTCATGGCCGTTTCCCGGCCGAAGTGACCACCGGTCCGGACTGGATCGATGTCGGTCGCGGCCCCATCAGGGTGACCGCACTGCGCAATCCGGCCGAACTGCCCTGGTCGGATGTCGATGTCGTGCTGGAATGCACCGGCATCTTCACCTCGAAAGAGAAATGCCAGGCCCATCTGGAAAACGGATCAAAACGTGTGCTGATCTCGGCCCCGGGCGAGAATGCTGACAAGACCATCGTCTTCGGCGTGAATGACAATACGCTGACTGCCGAAGACCTGATCGTCTCGAACGCGAGCTGCACCACCAACTGCCTCTCGCCGGTCGCAAAAGTGCTGCATGACGCCATCGGCATCGAAAAAGGCATGATGACGACGATCCACTCCTATACCGGCGACCAGCCGACGCTGGACACGATGCATAAGGATCTCTACCGAGCCCGCGCGGCAGCGCTCTCGATGATCCCGACCTCGACCGGTGCGGCAAAGGCCGTGGGTCTGGTGCTGCCCGAGCTGAAGGGCAAGCTTGATGGCTTCGCGATCCGCGTGCCGACCCCGAATGTCTCGGTCGTGGATCTGAAATTCATCGCGAAGCGCGCAACTACGGTGGAAGAGATCAATGATGCAATCATCGCGGCCGCAGACGGCCCGCTGAAAGGCATCCTGGGCTATACGAAGTTCAAGAATGTCTCGTCAGACTTCAACCATGACCCCCATTCGTCGATCTTCCATATCGACCAGACCAAGGTAATGGACGGAACCATGGTTTCGGTCCTGAGCTGGTATGACAATGAATGGGGCTTCTCGAACCGGATGGCCGATACCGCCGTCGTGATGGGTAAGCTGATCTGATCCCTGACTGGGCAGAGCGACCTCGACCAGGGGCGCGGATTTTTCAAAAAATCCGCGCCGATTTCTTTGAAGAAATCGGCCCCTTGTTCAGCCGTATTTCGCTTTCAGGGCCGTGGCGACCGGGGCCGGCACGAAGCGGCTCACATCGCCGCCCAGTCTTGCGATTTCTTTCACCAGTTTTGAAGCAATCGCCTGGCGGCGCGCATCGGCCATCAGGAAGACCGTCTCGACAGAATCGTCGAGCGCCCGGTTCATCCCGACCATCTGGAATTCATATTCGAAATCCGCCACTGCCCTGAGCCCGCGCACGATCACATTCGCCCCCACGTCGCGGGCGCAGTCGATCAGCAGATTCTCGAACGGGTGCACCAGAATCTCACCGCCGGTGATCTCAGTGATCGCGGCACATTCAGCGCGCAGCATCGCAACCCGGTCATCAAGGCTGAACAAGGGGCCCTTGTCCCGGTTGATCGCCACGCCAATCACCAGCCGGTCAACCAGCACCATAGCCCGCCGGATAATATCGGTATGCCCAAGCGTTACCGGATCAAAGGTGCCCGGATAAAGGCCGATGCGCATGGGTAAATCCTCCCTGATCCCTCCGCTGCAGGCGCACGCAACAATATTGCCTGCGCCTGCGCAAGATCAAAACCGCCGCAGCGCAGCAAAAGCCGGCGCAGTCGACACTGCCGGTCAATGACCCATGATCATGCCTTCAAGGGCATCCTTCTCGGCGCTCAGCTCCTGCAACCGTGCCTTCACCACATCGCCCAGGGTGATGATCGCCAGCATTTCGCCATTTTCGATCACCGGCATATGGCGGAACCGGCCATCGGTCATGGTTTTCAGGATATCCATATTCAGATCGCCGCTGGTGCAGGAGACGAGCTTTGACGTCATCAGCTCGGTGACCTTTGCCGAAAGGCAGGTCACGCCGGTGCGCCCGAGCTCGCGGACGATATCGCGCTCGGAGAGAATCCCGAGGGCCGTCTTGCCGTCGGATGAGACGATGATCGCCCCGATCCGTTTCTCGGACAGCAATGCGGCAGCTTCGGCAACAGTGGCCTCGGGGGCAATCGTGATCACCCCTGCCGGTTTTGTCTTAAGGATCTGGCTGACAAGCATGGGCTGTTCCTCACTTTCCCGCGTCTGTCAGAGGAAGGGTCTTTGAGCCCAGGGATTCTGTCAAGCCCCGTGGCCGTAACCACCGGGCGGAACAGTCTTTTCATGCCTGGCCATCTCGACCTTTGTCTCGCGCACAAGGCTTTGCGCAAAGCGGTTCAACCGCTGAACCCGCCCGTCATCGGCGTGACGGATCAGCCAGAACGACCGGGTCAGCCCTACCTTATCGGGCAGGAGCTGCCTGAGTTCAGGCGCGGCCGGCAGGGCGAAATCATGAACAATGCCGATTCCCACCCCCTGTCGCAAAAAATTCAGCTGCACCGAGACCGAGTTAGATGAAATAGCCACCTGGGGCGCACCAAGCTCGGCCAGGTAGTCCAGTTCCTTGTCGAAAATCAGATCCGGGATATAGCCGACGAATCGCAGATCGCGCAGATCGGCCAGATCCTGCGGCTCGGGGTTGCGCGCGAGCCAGGCGTCAGAGGCCGCCAGCACCAGCCGGTAATCGGTCAGCTTCTGTACCGTGAGCCGCCCGGTTTCAGGCCGCGAGACGCCGATCGCCATATCGGCCTCTCGCTTCGAAAGGTTAAAGACGCGCGGCAGCGCCACCAGCTGCACCTCAAGCCCCGGATTCTGGTCGCAGATCCGCGCGATCACCGGCGGCAAGAGGTAATTGGCGCAGCCATCGGGGGCGCCAAGCCGGATCAGCCCGGTCAGCCCCTGCCCCGGCCGGTCACCGCTCAGCGCCTCGCCTGCCGCCAGCATCGCGGCCTCGGCACGTTCGGCCGCCGGCAAAAGACGCTCACCTGCCGGGCTCAGCTGATAGCCCTGGGGGCTGCGGGCAAACAGCCGCTGGCCAAGCGCCTCTTCAAAGCGCTGCACCCGCCGCCCGACCGTCGCCGCATCGATCTTAAGCCGCTTGCCCGCGCCCGACAGGCTTTCATGGCGCGCAACTTCCAGAAAAATCCGCAGATCGTCCCAATCCATTCCGTCCCCGCCTAGCCGCACCCTTTTGCGAAAATGCAAAACGCCTTTGGTCTATTGGCGCTTTGATCCGCGAATTCGCAAGGGTAAAAGCGGTATATGCAATTCCATATGGGAGGTTCTGCCATGGTCGCTGAGATTGGTCACTGGATCGACGGCAAGCTGGTGAAGGGCACGTCGGGCCGCTTCACTGATGTCTTCAACCCCGCCACCGGCGAAGTCCAGGCGCGCCTTGCGCTGGCCACGCCGGCAGAGCTTGACGCCGCCATCCAGTCGGCGGCTGCAGCGCAGCTGAAATGGCAGGCGGTCAACCCGCAGCGCCGCGCCCGTGTGATGATGGCCTTTGCGGCGCTCATCAACCGCGACATGGAAAAGCTCGCAGAGCTGGTGTCACGCGAGCATGGCAAGACCATTCCTGATGCGAAAGGCGATGTGCAGCGCGGTCTGGAAGTCGTCGAGGTCTGCATGGGCGCGCCTGCGCTTCTGAAGGGCGAATATACCGACAGTGCCGGCCCGGGGATCGATATTTATTCGATGCGTCAGGCGCTTGGCGTTGTCGCAGGCATCACGCCTTTCAACTTCCCCGCGATGATCCCGCTGTGGAAAATGGCTCCGGCGCTGGTCGCGGGCAATGCGATGATCCTGAAACCGTCCGAGCGCTGCCCCTCGACCGCGCTCTATCTTGCGGAACTGTTGAAAGAAGCAGGCCTGCCGGATGGCGTGTTGCAGGTGGTGAACGGTGACAAGGAAATCGTCGATGCTATCCTTGATCACGAGGTGATCCAGGCGGTCGGCTTCGTTGGTTCGACCCCGATCGCGCAATATATCTATGGCCGGGCTGCCACCAACGGGAAACGCGCGCAGTGCTTTGGCGGCGCGAAGAACCATATGGTCATCATGCCGGATGCCGATCTCGACAAGGCGGCAGATGCCCTGATCGGGGCTGGTTTCGGCGCGGCGGGCGAACGCTGCATGGCGATCTCGGTCGCGGTGCCGGTGGGCAAGGAAACCGCCGATGCGCTGATCGAAAAGCTGGTGCCGCGCATCGAAAAGCTGAAAGTCGGCCCCTATACCGCCGGTGATGATGTTGATTTCGGACCGGTGATCACCTCGGCCTCGGCGCAGCGGATCCGTGGCCTGATCGATTCCGGTGTTGAACAGGGCGCGAAACTGGTCGTCGATGGCCGGAATTTCAGCTTGCAGGGCTATGAGAACGGCTTCTTCGTCGGACCATCGCTCTTTGACCATGCGACCCGCGATATGGAGATCTACAAGCAGGAGATCTTCGGGCCGGTGCTGACCCAGGTGCGCGCCGAGACCTATGAGGACGCGCTGCAACTGGTAATCGACAATGAATATGGCAATGGCACGGCGATCTTTACCGCCGATGGCGACACGGCGCGTGACTTTGCAAGCCGGGTCAATGTCGGGATGGTGGGCGTGAACTTCCCGATCCCGGTGCCGCTGAGCTACTACACCTTTGGCGGCTGGAAGAAGTCGTCCTTCGGTGACCTGAACCAATATGGCCCGGATGCACTGCGCTTTTACACCAAGACGAAGACGGTGACGGCGCGCTGGTTCTCGGGGATCAAGGAAGGTGCCTCGCTGAACTTCAGGGCGCTGGACTGATCAGGCTGGCGGCGGAGGTGGGGGTTTCACACCCCCACGCCCCCGTGGCGTATTTCTGTCAGGAGGAAATGGGCACCTGTTCCGGGTGCCCTTTTTCTATGCAGCCTCTTTGAGACTGCAGGGCATGAAGGACTGAGTTCTGACATCGACCGCACTGAAGGTGCAGAAGGAATTGGCCGGCACTTCGGTCCAGTCACCCTCTCCGGCCTCGAGCGGCTCGGAGACCACGGCCATGCCTTTGCGGCTGTCGGACCAGCGATACCAGAGCGAGGGCGCCATGTCGTCGCTGGCATAGCGCACCGCATAAAGCGTTTCGCCATCTGACAGCGCGGCGGTCATCCTGAGAAAGGGCGCTGCGCCTTTGCGACGGGCGAGGGAAATGAACCGGGCGCAGGCGCGTTCAAGGGCTGTGCGCGGATCGGTTTCGAGGCCATCGGCAAGGGCGACGAGGAAGAGCGCCTCGCTGTCGGTTGCGCCTTTGCGCTGCGCGTAAAGCGTGTCGGGGATCAGCATTTCAGCATCGCGGCGAAAGGCGTCATAACCGCCGACCTGGCCGTTATGCATGAAGCTCCACCGCCCGGCGGTGAAGGGGTGGCAATTGTTGCGGCTGGTGGCGGTGCCGGTCGAGGCGCGGACATGGGCAAGGAAAAGGCCCGATTTCACCTGGGCGGTGAGGCTTTTCAGGTTCGGATCCGACCAGGCGGGCATGACATCGCGGTAAAGCCCGGGTTCAGGCCGATCCCCATACCAGGCGATCCCGAACCCGTCGGCATTTATCGCGGTGCGGCATTGGGTGGCGCCATGGCTTTGATGGATCAGCGAATGACCAGGGCGTGAAACGATATCTTCCAGGAAAATCGGCTCGCCCGTATAGGCCGCCCAACGACACATGATCACTGTCCTCTGCCCGATCGCGGGTTATTGCCCCACGCTGCCATTTTTAGCCAGAATAGCGAAAGGCCCGGGGCATGATAAGCCCCGGGCCGTTCACGAAAGATTACCAAAGCAAAGAATTGCCTGGAGATGCTGCGGCTACTCTGCCGCTTCAACCACGACGAGATCACGGACCGCAGCACCACGGGCATGATCCAGCGCGGCCTGATATTCGGGCGAATTGTAGCAGGCGACCGCCGTTTCGAGATCGGGGAAGCGCGCCAGCACATTGCGCGAACGGTCATTGCCTTCGAGCTGCACATAGCGCCCCCCCCGTGCGAGGAAGCTGCCGCCATGCGCCTCGATGGCTATGGTCGCGCCTTTGGCATAGCGCGCATAGGCTTCGGCATCGGTCACATGGACATGGGCGATCCAATAGGCTGCTGGCATGGCTCAGCTCCCCAGCACGGCTTCGGCCGCCCTGATCGCAGCCTCGGCACCGGCGATATCATTGCCGCCGGCCTGCGCCATATCCGGGCGACCGCCGCCGCCTTTGCCGCCAAGCGCCGCTGCCGCCGCCTTGACGAGGTCCACCGCCGAGACTTTGCCGGTCAGATCCTGGGTCACGCCCGCCGCCACCGCCGGTTTCGCGCCGGTATCGGCGATCAGCAGCACCGCGCCAGAACCGATCCGGGCTTTCATCTCATCGATCAGCGCCGGAAGATCCTTGCCGGAAACGCCTTTCAGCACCTGAGCAATCAGCTTCACACCGTTGATTTCTTTGGCCTCTGGCCCGGCACTGCCGCCGCCACCCATCGCAAGCTCGCGCCGCAGGGTGGCGATTTCATTCGCAAGGGTCCTGCGCTCTTCGGCCAGCGCGCGCACTCTTTCCACCACCTCAGCGACCGGTGCTTTCAGAACCGAGGCGACCTCTGCGAGGCGCTGCTCCTGGGCGCGCAGATGTTGCAGTGCTGCTTCGCCGGTCAGCGCTTCGATCCGGCGCACACCAGCCGAAGACGCGGAATCGCCAAGCAGTACGAAGGCGCCGATATCGCCGGTGCGTTTGACATGCGTACCGCCGCAAAGCTCGAGGCTATAGGTCGCCCCATCAGCCCCCTTGCCTGAGGCTGGAAGCTGGCCCATCGAAACGACGCGGACCTCATCGCCATATTTTTCGCCAAAGAGCGCCTGGGCCCCGATGCCGCGCGCGTCATCCGGCGTCATGATCCGGGTTTCAACGGCGCTGTTCTGGCGGATATAGTCATTCACCTCGGCCTCGACCTGCGCCAGTTCGGCAGCGGTCAGACCCTGGCCATGCGAAAAGTCAAACCGCAGCCGGTCGGGCGCATTGAGCGAGCCCTTCTGCGCCACGTGATCGCCAAGGGCCGCGCGCAGCGCCTCATGCAGCAGGTGAGTTGCGGAATGGTTGGCGCGGATCGCCGAACGGCGGATATGCGAAACCTCCAGCCGCGCAGGCTGCCCCCGCGAGATGCCGCCCTCGACCACCTTGCCGATATGAATGAAGATGCCGGCGGCCTTTTTGGTATCCGTCACCTCGACCACACCGGTATCGGTGCGGATGAAGCCGGTATCGCCGACCTGGCCGCCGCTTTCAGCGTAAAACGGGGTCTGGTTGACGACGACCTGCACGCTTTCACCGGTTTGTGCCGCGCCGATCTCGGCGCCATCGCGCACCAGCGCCTGAACGACAGCTTCGGCGGCCTCGGTCTCATAGCCGAGAAACTCGGTTACGCCTTTCGATTCAGCGAGTTCGAACCAGATCTTCGCATCCTTGGCCTCGCCGGTGCCGGACCAGGCGGCGCGCGCTTTCTGGCGCTGTTCGGCCATGGCGGCCTCGAAACCGGCGACATCGACATTGCGCCCCATCTCGCGCAGCGCGTCCTGGGTCAGGTCAAGCGGGAAGCCATAGGTGTCGTAAAGCTTAAACGCGGCGCCCCCGGGCAGATCCGCGCCTTCGGGGATGCGGCCGAGTTCTTCGTCCAGCAGCTTCAGGCCGCGATCCAGGGTCTGGCCGAATTTGGTCTCTTCCAGCTTCAGCGTTTCCTCGATCAGGCTCTGGGCGCGGGTCAGTTCCGGATAGGCCGCCCCCATTTGCCGCACGAGCGCCGGCACGAGGCGATGCATCACCGGATCCTTGGCGCCCAGCATATGCGCATGACGCGCCGCGCGTCGCAGGATACGGCGCAGCACATAGCCGCGGCCCTCATTCGACGGCATAACACCATCGGCGATCAGGAAGGAGACCGAGCGCAGGTGGTCTGCGATCACCCGGTGATGTACCTTGCCGGTGCCATCGGGATCCGACGAAGTCACATGCGCCGAAGCCTCGATCAGCGAGCGCATCAGATCGGTGTCATAATTGTCGTGCTTGCCCTGCAACAGCGCGCCGATCCGTTCCAGCCCCATGCCGGTATCGATCGACTGCATGTCGAGCGGACGCATCGTGCCATCCTCGAACTGCTCGTTTTGCATGAAAACGTTGTTCCAGATCTCGATGAAACGATCGCCATCCTCATCGGCCGAGCCGGGCGGTCCACCCCAGATCGAGGGGCCATGGTCGTAGAAAATCTCGGTGCAGGGGCCGCAGGGGCCGGTTGGCCCCATGCGCCAGAAATTATCATCCGACGCGATGCGGATGATGCGGTCATCCGACAGGCCCGAGACCTTCTTCCAGATCGTCGCAGCTTCGTCATCGGTATGGTAGATCGTGACCAGCAACTTGTCTTTCGCGAGGCCGAAATCTTTGGTCAGCAGCTCCCAGGCGAAGGCAATGGCCTGATCCTTGAAATAATCGCCAAAGGAGAAATTCCCCAGCATTTCAAAGAAGGTATGGTGGCGCGCGGTATAGCCGACATTGTCGAGATCATTGTGTTTCCCGCCGGCGCGCACGCATTTCTGCGCGGTGGTGGCGCGCTTGTAATCGCGATGTTCGGTGCCGGTGAACAGGTTTTTGAACTGCACCATGCCCGAATTGGTGAACATCAGCGTCGGGTCGTTGCGCGGCACCAGCGGCGAGCTTTCCACAACGCGGTGCCCGTTCTTCTTAAAGAAGTCGAGATAGGTGGTGCGGATGTCATTCAGCGACGCCATAGCCGGGCCTCTTCATGGAGGATGATCAGTTTTCGGCCTTCCATGTAACGGCGCCTTCCCCCCCTGTCCACGGTGGGATGCGTCGGGACCGAAAAAAGGCCGGAAGTGAGCAGGCGCCGGTGTCCTGGACATCAGGTTAAGCTGGCATATCAGGGGCCTTATACTCCCTCGCACCGGGGCGACCGGCCCGGATGTCGTCTGCGCGGTTTGCCGATGCGTACAACGATTTAGCAGTTTTGAGCACGCGCTTCCTTGCGGGTTTGTCAGAGCCTGCTGGCCGCCCATTCAGTCTTCAGCGTTGCGAAGAAGCTCTTCAATGCCGTGTCAGCCAAGGGTACGCGGGGCAGCGGAAAGCTCGTGGCCCGTTCGAAGAGGTTTCCCGCGCGTCCCATCTGGCTGATGATCCCGCTCTCGCAAATCAGCCGCTGAACCTCGCCGTTTAACCTCATGGCTCGTAAATTCGGCGGGCTTACCCCGCCGTCGCAACAGCCGGGCTTTGGCTGGCAGGATGATGAGGGGACGGCGCAGATCGGATCCGTCCTGTCGGTAAAACCTGTGCGGTCCATGTGGGCCGCCTGTCTTGAGGCCAGACTGGCCGCTTATCAGTCTGCGTTCGACCCTATGCCGGTTCTGTCGCGGTATCTGTTTGATCCCACGGTTTGATGGTGCGATTCTTTCGCTGGAATGGAAGGACGCCCTATGGGACAAATTCGTCATGGCAGCGCCACGACCACGCACGCCGTCAGAGCAGCAATACAGCGATCGCAAGTCGAAGACCTGCCCGCCATGGGTTCAAGGGCGGGTCTGAGGGCTCGCGCAGTTGAGCCGTGAGTTGGGCATCAATCCCAAGACCGTTGCGAAGGGGCGCAAGCGGGCGAGCGTCGAGGATATGAAGACGGGGCCTTCGGAGCCACGATCCACTGTCCTAACCGAGGCGGAAGAAGCAATGGCCGTAGCATTCCGGCGCCATACGCTGCTGCCATTGGATGACTGCCTTTACGCCCTGCAGCCATCCATTCCCCATCCGATCAGATCCGATCCGCGCTGCGCCGCTGCCTGCAGCGCCACGGCATCTCGCGCCTGCCTGATATGGAGGGCGACAAGCCGAAGCAGTCGAAGTTCAAACGCTACCCGATCGGCTTCTTCCACATCGACATCGCTGAGGTGCAGACCGCTGAAGTATGAGGAGGGTCAGAAAACGCTCCAGTGGAGCGTTTTACCTACGAATGGCTATATTTGTTCGTCGGCATCGACCGCACGAGCAAGTTCGCCGTGACCCAACCCGTCGATAAAGCTGACAGGAAGACAGCCTGGGAATTCCTTCAGCACATGCTCGAAGCCGTGCCTTATCAGGTTCACACCATTCTCACCGACAGCGGCATTCAGTTCGCAGAGCAGCCTCGCAACCGGAACACCATCTATTCCCGGCCGATGCGCTTCGACATGATTTGTGAGGCAAACGGGATTGAGCACAGGCTGACCAAGCCCAACCACCCATGGACCAACGGACAAGTCGAACGGATGAACCGCACGATCAAGGAGGCCACCGTGAAGCGTTTTACTACGACAGCCATGACCAGCTGCGAGCACATCTGACGGACTTCATGGCAGCCTACAACTTCGCTCGAAGGCCAAAGACACTCAGCGGCCTCACCCCATTCGAATACATCAGCAAGATCTGGACATCAGAGCCTGACAGATTCATCCTAAACCCGATCCACCAGATGCCGGGACTGAACAACTTGAGATCTGGCATCAGCGCAAGGTCGTTTCACACCTGGGAAAAGCAATTCTCGCGGCCTGCGACGGTTATCCGACAGCTCGATGCGCAAGCAGATGCGATCCGCCGGCGCAAATGAGATCTGGCGCGGATCACGGAGGAGCAGGATAGTCCGGCGAAAGCCAAGGTGGGTTCGACCGGTCAGAGCAAGATAACGCGTCTTCTGATGCTCTGGCGCGGTGGATCGATGGCGCGGCCAGTATGTCGGGGAATATGGATCAAACAGACTGTCGTGCTGTGGCAGCGGTGGAAGGCCGGTGAGACCCTCACCGATATCGGGTGCGCACCTGGCAAGCCTGCCGTGTCGGGTTTCGGGGGCCGGGTCGCCTAAGGAGGGATTTCCCCCGCAGCCCGGATCCGGTGGGCCTGCTTGCCAGACATCGCCGAAACGGGAGGAGATCGCAGGCGTTATGGCGATCGGCACCCCGTTGCGACGCCGCCAGGGATCCATGAACGGGGACCGACGGCGGTATCGGCCGCCCCCGGCCTCGGGCGCGGATCGCAAGAGCCCCCGGCGCCCGAGGCCCGAGGCCCTGTCTGTTCGTGACTGAGCCCGCCCTCTTCGGCATCGTCACAGCCAGGCTCGCGAGCCGCTGGTCCCTGCAGCAGGCCAAGAGTTGGCTGAGGGGGTCACGTATCCCGGCAGGAGCGATCTGCATCTGCCTCACAAGGCCATCTGCCGAAGCCTCGCCGTCGAGGCCGGCGGTGCGCTGAAGACGGAGCTTCTTGCGCCTCTGCGCAGCCACAGTGTCATGTGCAGGGGCAAGATTGCCAGTAACTCGGGGAAAATCAGAGGACAGATCCGGGAGGAAATCATCGGCGCGGTGTCGATCCGGTAATGAGCGGCCAGAATTGCGGGCCGTGCCGTGCCAGGTTACCGAGAGGGCGACCTGCGCAGTGGCGCGCGCTGCAGCGACTTCGCCACGCGGGTCGAGCTCCCGTCCCGCTTTGTCATGCTTGTGCGGGTCAGCAGTACGGTCCCAGGCAGTGTCGTCGAGGCACTGGTGCGCCAGGTCGGTCGCTTGCCACAGGGATTGATGGCGTCCCTGATCTCGGAAAGCCGAGCAGGGGTGGCATTCCTCCGTCGCTTAATCTCAACCTCGCTTCTGGCAACAGATGTTGGAGCCTGTTTCTGCGACCCGCAAACTCCCTGTCAGTGCGGCAGCAACGAGACCATCAGCGGCCCCTTCGGCAATATTTACGGAGGGGCGGCATGGGCCTTTCAGGCCTGCCCCGCGACGATCCCTGTGCAGTGGCTCTGAGCCTGAAGACACAGCCCCGAAAGATCCCAGGCTACAAGACACCGGCTGATACCACGGGCGGAGCTGTTGCCCTGACCGGTGGAACCCAACCCGCATTCTTTCGAGGCGTGTCAAATTCCCCACGCAGCCGGGCCATCGCATATCTGCCCGTATCAATGGCGCAGCCAGACTTCAGAACCCAATTCCTGGCCAGATTTTCCCGCAACCGCCCGTTTCCGGAAAATGCTGCATCAGACCTCGCTGCCAGCACTTTCCTCCACTGCTGCCGCGCGCTCATATCGAGGGCGGGCCCGGTCTGAGCCTCAGCGATACCGCCCGCTGTGCCAGCCTGACCGCGCCGATCCTGAGCTCAAGACCTGACTTCCGGCTCGTCATAAGCACGCTGCGGTTTGCCGGTCACGATCTTGTCTTCGTGTCCGGCAAACCGGCAGCAGCTGAGAAGCGGAGCTTCCGGCAATGTACTTATGACCAGGTCCGGACCCGATCTGCGGCCGCCATCTCAGGCCCAGATCTCAAATCCAGGCAGGTGCCGGATCAGGCGTCGTCCTCGACAACGCTTTCCTCGGGGGACATGTGAAAATCAAGCCCATTGGCCGCCCGGATCTTTTCTTCAATCGCATGGGCGGTGGCCGGATTGTTCTTCAGGAAGGTTTTGGCATTTTCACGCCCCTGGCCGATCCGCTCATCGCCGTAAGAATACCAGGCGCCCGACTTCTCGACCACGCCGGCCTTGACGCCGATATCCACCAGCTCACCGGTTTTCGAGATCCCTTCGCCATACATGATGTCGAATTCGACCTGCTTGAACGGCGGCGCGACCTTGTTCTTGACCACTTTCACGCGGGTCGAGTTGCCAACCACCTCTTCGCGGTCCTTGATCGCGCCGATGCGGCGGATGTCGAGCCGGACAGAAGCGTAGAATTTCAGCGCATTGCCGCCGGTGGTGGTCTCGGGCGAGCCGAACATCACGCCAATCTTCATGCGGATCTGGTTGATGAAAATCACCATGCAGTTCGATTTGCCGATCGAGGCGGTGAGTTTGCGCATCGCCTGGCTCATCAGGCGGGCCTGGGCGCCGACGGTCGCATCGCCCATATCGCCCTCAAGCTCTGCCTTCGGCGTCAGCGCGGCGACCGAGTCGACCACGATCATCGAAACCGCGCCCGAGCGCACCAGGGTATCAACAATTTCAAGCGCCTGCTCGCCGGTATCGGGCTGCGAGATCAGGAGTTCATCAAGATTGACGCCAAGCTTTTTGGCATAGCTCGGGTCCAGCGCGTGTTCGGCGTCCACAAAGGCACAGACGCCGCCCTTTTTCTGCTCTTCCGCAACCGCATGCAGGGTCAGCGTAGTCTTGCCCGAGCTTTCCGGCCCGTAGATCTCGACGATCCGCCCTTTCGGCAGCCCACCGATCCCAAGCGCGATATCCAGCCCCAGCGAGCCGGTCGAGGTCGCCTCGATCTCCATCGCCGGGCTGTCGGCGCCGAGCTTCATGATCGAGCCCTTGCCGAATTGCCGCTCGATCTGCTGGAGGGCGCTTTCCAGCGCCTTTTGCTTATCCATGTCTTTCTTGCTCCCGAAGTCCAGCAGACTGGCTGTCGCCATGGCTTTTTTCCTTTATTTCACAGCCGCGCCGGAGCGGCAATCCCGAGGCATGTTTATTATTTGTTCTTGTCGCTTATGAGAACAAACAGGGAAAATATCAACACATTTCTTTAAACGATCCTGATCGCGTAAAGCTTAATGTCCGGTTTACAACGGAAGGGGAATTTTGCCCCGCGAGGCTGTTTTCAGCGCCCCAATCCGCGCTAGAAGCGAAAAAGCCGCCAAAAACCGAAGAGGTATCCGCAGGTGCTGGTATTCTGGGACCAAAAGCTCGTTCTGCTCGCCACGCCAAAGACCGGCTCGACCTCGCTTGCAACGGCGCTCGAATCGCTTGCCTCGGTCTCGGTCCAGCGCCCGCCGGTGCTGAAACATACCACCGTCCATCGCTATCGCCGCTTTGTCGGCCCCTATCTCGAGGCCACATCAAAGACCGGCTGGACGGTTGTGGCGCTGATGCGCGAGCCGAGGGACTGGCTGAATTCCTGGTACCGGTTCCGATCGCGCGAGGATCAGACCGATCCGGTGAAATCGACCAAAGGCATGAGCTTCGACGATTTCGTGCGGGCCTGGTGCTGCGATCCTCGCCCCGCCTTTGCCGATGTCGGCGCGCAGGAGAAATTCCTGCGCCCGCGTCAGGGTCAGGGTGTCGACCGGCTGTTCCGCTATGATGAAATTGATGTCTTTATCGATTTTCTCGAAGACCGCCTTGGCTGTGAAATCATCTTGCCGCATGTGAATGTTTCTCCTCCCGGGGAAACCCATCTGACGCCGGAAACCGAAGCGCTGCTGCATCGGGTCGCCAGCGCCGATTTTGCGCTTTATGAGACGCTGAAACATCCCGAACAGGCCTGACCCCTGCACCGGGCCATTGATCCGGTCCGGCCAGTGTCAATGCAGCTGCCCCTGTACCGTTGCCGTCAGATCATTGAGCGAGAACGGTTTCGGCAGGAAAACCGAGTTCGGGATCTGTGACTGATCGGCCGCGAGGTGATCTTCGGTATAGCCCGAAACGAAGACCACCCTCGCATCGGGGCGGTCCTCCAGCGCGCGCTTCACCCAGGTCGGGCCGTCGAGGCCAGGCATCACCACATCGGTCACGAAAATATCGACGACCAGAGAAGGATCCTGCAAAAGATCCAGCGCTTCTTCGGCATTGGCAGCCTCGATAACGGTATAGCCGCGCAGCTTCAGCGCACGACTAGCGAAAGCGCGTACCGCCGCCTCATCCTCGACCAGCAGCACAACACCGGCGCCATTGCGCAGCATCAGCGGGCGCACGGGTTCCTCGGCCTGGATTTCCCCGGCGGTCTGGCCCTCGCGGACGGGGAACAGAATCTCGAATGTGGTGCCCTGATCCGGCGCGCTGTCGACAAAGACATAGCCGCCGGATTGTTTGACGATGCCGTAAACCGTCGAGAGGCCGAGCCCGGTGCCCTCGCCCGGGCGTTTGGTGGTGAAGAAGGGCTCAAAAATCTTGCCGATCCGGTCGGGCGGGATGCCGCAGCCGCTGTCTGTGACCCGGATCACCGCCCAGCGACCTGCCGGAACCGTCGCGCCGTCACGGCTGACCGGCTGCGAGAGGCTGATATCTTCGGTCTCGATCAGGATCGTGCCCTTGCCGGACATCGCATCGCGCGCATTGACGACGAGGTTCATGAGCACCTGTTCCAGCCGCCGCCTGTCGGCCCGCACCTCACCCAGATCGGGGTCGTTTTTCAGGCTCAGCGTGATGCGCTCGCCGACCAGCCGGTTCAGGAGATGCGCGACCTCACTCAGCACATCCGAAAGGTCGAGCCGCTCTGGCTTCAGCGTCTGTTTGCGCGAAAAGGCCAGCAGCTGGCTGACGAGTGCCGCGGCGCGATTGGCATTCTGGCGGATCTGTTCCAGGTCCGAGAAATCGGTGTCCTCATGGCCGTGGCGGAGCAAAAGCAGATCGCAATGGCCGGAGATCGCAGTCAGTAAATTGTTGAAATCATGCGCAATACCGCCGGTGAGCTGGCCGATCGCCTGCATTTTCTGGCTTTGATCAAACTGTGCCTCCATCTTCTTCAGCGCCGTCACATCCGAGAGGATCGCGAGCGCCTGCGCCCTGCCCTTTTCAACGAACCGGCTCAGCTGGACCTGAACGAAATTTTCTTCGTCCCCGGCGCCCGATGAGCTGCCTGAACTGCCGCGCAGCCGCAACATCTCGGCCCCGGCCGGCAGTCGCTGTTCGATCACATCGGCCAGCCAGTCATTCACAGGACGGCCGAGATCCTCGAACAAATCATGCAGGGTCATCGTCTCGACCGAGCGTTCGCCAAGGAGATCGCGCGCCGCCCGGTTCGCCAGCCGCAGCCCCCCGTCAAGGCCGAATTTCATCAGCGCGACCGGCACGTTCTCGAAATCGACCTGCACCGTGTCTTCTTCGCGCTGCGCGGGCGCGGGAAGCAGGAATATCTCGCGCCGGTCTCCCGGCCCGTCCAGCTCGGCCACGATGGCACGCATCGAGCCGGTGGCCGTTGCAACCTCGACCTCTTCGCCGCTGGTCACCTTCGGTTGCAGGAAGATACGGTCCAGCCGTTTGGGGCGCTCGCCCAGCACCCGGCGCATCGCCTCGTTGGAAAACAGCACCACTCCGGCGCGGTTTGCGACCACCATCGGCAGGCTCAGCCCCTCGGCACCGCGCCCGGCGGGGCTGCGATCTTCGAATTCCTCGATCCGCCACAGGAATTTATCACTGGCAATCCGATGGACCGAGAGCCGCAAATGCCCCCGCCGGGTCACGATATCCTCATGCACGCCGCCATGTTGGGCTGCCCGCGATTGCAGCCGGTACATGACCGCCGAAGGCGAGGCGATCTGTTCATGCAGGTGTGCCGCGAGGGTCGCCGGGGTCTGTTCGCCGAAACGCGCAATCGCGGCGCTGTTGCGAAACAGGATCTGCCCCATGATATCAGTGGAAAAACAGGGGGCTACATCCTCGCCGATCAGCAGGGACAGCCGTGCATTCATCTGCTCTTCCTCGCGCCGCGCGATCCGCGCCATCGCCCAGAGCACGCAGGTCAGCAGCAAAAGCGCCAGCCCTGTCACCGCGAGCGTAAAGCGGAAGCCGCTTTCCCCCACCAAGATCGCCAGTGCAAGGCACACGGCGGCGACCGCAACCAGCCAGCCGGCACGAACCGCAAGGCTGCGTGCGCCGTTCAGGATCCCGCCGCCTTCATACCCCGGAGATTGCACCCATTCCTCCGCTTCCACGCCATTGCACCTGGCGAGCAAAGACCGGAATTCGTTAACGTCGTCTTAACCTCGATGACGCGCGCGCCACTTTCCGGGCAGGTTGCCACCCTGGCACCACCTTTTCAGGCGGGCAAAAATGACCGAAGCGGCGGATCAGGCCCGCGACAACAGCGCCGAGAAGAACCCGTCGCCCCCCTCAAGCGGGCCATAGCGGCGACTGGAGGCCAGGGTCCAGCCGGCATGGCGGGCCAGAAAAGCCTCGACCTGGTCCTCGTTTTCCGCGCGCAGGAAAGAACAGGTCGCATAAGCGAGCCAGCCACCGGGCGCGGTCATCGCCGCCGCACGGTCAAGAATTTCCGCCTGGAGGCCGGTCAGCGCGCCCAGTCGCTCCGGCGTGAGCTGCCATTTCCCTTCCGGGTCGCGCCGCCAGCTGCCCGAGCCGGAACAGGGCACATCGGTCAGCACCAGATCATAGGGCGCGGCCTCCTCGGGCCTTGCGCTGAGCCGGACCTGCAGGCCCGCACGGGCGGCACGGGTTTTCAGATCTTCCATCCGGCGCGGGCTGGCGTCATGGGCGGTCAGCGCCAGCCGCGCCATCGCCCCCATCGCCAGGGTTTTGCCGCCGCCGCCGGCACAAAGATCCAGAACCTTCATCCCGTCTTTCAGGGGCAGCCCCAGCACCACCGCCTGCGAGGCGGCATCCTGCAATTCGACCAGCCCATCGGCAAAGACCCTGCCCGATGCGATCAGCCGCTGGCCGGAGCGCGCCTCCAATGCGGTTGCGGCAAGCGGATGCGGCACGGTCTCGATCCCTTCCGCCGCAAGCGCCGCGATGGCGGCCTCGCGGCTGATCCGGGCGGCGTTAACGCGCAGGATCACCGGGGCACGCAACCGCATCGCCGCCATGACCGGCACGAAATCGGCCCCGAGCGCCTCGCGCAACGGGGGCTCAAGCCAGTCGGGAATGTCGAAGGCCTCGGCCCCTTCGGCGGAACGCGGCGTCTCGGACTCGCTCAGAGGCGCCGGCGCGTGGTCGGAACCGTCAAACCAGAGTCCGATATCCTCGCCCCTGAGCCGCAAAACGCCCAGCACAAGTGCCCGGCCGCTGGCCGCCGCCGCATCGGGTCCTGCACGCCCCCCCGCTCCTGCCATGGCAAGCGCCGAACGCCGCTGGCGCAGCGCATCGAAGACGAGATCACGCACCGCCGCGCGGTCTTTCGAGCCGGCAAAGCGCGAGGCCCTGCCCCAGGCAATCAGCGCCTTTTCGGCCGGGGCTCCGGCCAGGATCTGATCGAGGATCTCGATTGCTGCGGCGGCGCGGCCCGGGGAACGCATGTCGGTTTCCTTCCTGTGATCGACGGCCCTCTGACAGGGGATCACGTCATAAGACTGGCCTGGCCCTGATCGGATGAAACCGCGCCCAAGGCAAGACCATCGCCTTAAATGGATCACCCTGCCGCGCGACAGCCTTGATGCGGCGGGGCGTTGTGGTCAGATCCGATACCGGTTCAGGCCTGCCCAGCCAGGCATCAAACGCCGCCTTCAGCCTGCTGCGGCAGCCTCTGATCCGGATAGTGCCGCCGCTGTTGATCATGCCGGTAGTGATTAACGCGATGTCGCTGTAACGCAGGTTCATCCCCCGAGCCCGGGCCATGTTTGCGGTTTCGCCAGCACATCCTTTCAGATTTGAGATGCACGGCGCAGCTGGTTGATCGCCACATCCTGGGCCTGCGCAGCACTCCGACCGGTGATCCCCTGAACCAAAAACGAAATCCGACACAGCAAAGGCCAGCGGCAGGCCTGCAAGATCTGCGTCGCCGCCCCAGGTGCAGTGCCTTCAGACCGCAAGGAAGGGTCATCCTGCATTTTCAGGCTGAGGCCACATTGTGAGTGGGGCGCTCATATCGGTGGCCCCGGAAAAGAAGACGCGCCACGACATCGCTCCCCGATGTTCCGGCTGGACTGTTGCGGTTAAGACCCCCTGTGCCAGGGCTTGTCTGGAGCTGAGCTGTAAACGATCCAGAAATCGAGATGCACTGTTGGTTGCAACGGTCCGCACCTCATCACGCGCCGTATCAAAGCGCAGAGTCTGGGTTTCGGGGCCGGCGTTGCCCTGGCGACAGAGGCACGGAAAAGGATGACGATCACATAATCGCGAAGGTGCTGCCCCCATCTTCTGAATGTCCCCGAGTTTCTTAGACGCGTTCACGTCTCATCTTCTGCTGCCGTTCGAACTCGGGGGGCGACAGCATCCCGTTCCTCGCATGTTTGCGCTTTGGATTGTAGAACATCTCGATGTAATCGAACACGTCCTGCCTTGCGCCTCTTCGCGGGTCCGGTAGGTCCTGAGCCTGATCCGCTCGCTTGAGGAGGTTGAAGAAACTCTCGGCGACGGCGTTGTCGTGGCAGTTGCCGCGGCGGCTCATCGAATGCTCAAGATTATGGGCGCGTGAGGCAACGCAGCCCAATCCATGCAGGTCGAACTGGCTGCCCTGATCTGAGTGGATCAGCACCTTTCCCTTCGGTTTGCGCCGCCAGACAGCCATGAGCAGGGCCTGCAGAACGATATCCGTTGTCTGCCTGCTTTGCATCGACCAACCAATCACGCGCCGGGAATAGAGGTCGATGACCACAGCGAGACAGGCGAAGCCCTCCAGGGTCCGGATGTAGGTGATGTCCGTCACCCAAACCCTGTCCGGGGCCTCGACGTCGAACTGCCGGTCGAGGCCTCGCCGGTTCTCTCGAACCGGTGGCGTTCACCGGCTCGATATCGACCACGACTTATGGCTTGCCGCCATAGCTGCCGGGGCGGCGTTTATAGCCTGTCTGAGCCTTGATCCCCGCAAGCTGGGCCAGCCGGGCGACCCGGTTCGGACAGATGCTTTCGCCCTGTTCAACCAGATCGTCATGCAGCTTGCGATATCCGTAGACTTTCCCACTCTCCGCCCAGGCGCTCCGCAGCAGTTCAGTCTGGCGCCTGTCTTCCTGGGCTCGAGCACTCATCGGAGCCTGTAGCCAGGCATAGAGCGAGTGCTTGCTCACCCCGAGCCGTTCAGAAACCTCGCTGACCGGGTAGCCCCGCTCCGTGATCTGAGCGACCGCATCGCGCTTGAAGTCGTCGCTGAAAGTGGTTGTGCCCATCATGGCCTCCTTGCCTCAAAATTAGCAAAGAAGGCGTCCACGAAACATGGGGCTATTCAGTCCGACCTTCATTGCGTCCGCAACCAGACCCTGGCGCTCGATAAACGCGGTTGGAGAGAGCCAGTCCCGTTCCTCTCGCTTCAGGTTTGCTTCTCGCAGGTGGATCGGGAGCCATCTTCCTGAGGATGATAAAACACTGGTTAAGATACAATAACTTGCCAAAGCACACCCAGGGCGCCTGGAGGCTGGCCTGATCCATGGATGTGAAAAAGGCGGCCCCGCGGGACCGCCTTTTTTCAGTTGTCTGTCTTGGGCTCAGCCGACGCGGTAATTCGGGCTCTCGCGGGTGATCTGCACATCATGGACATGGCTTTCCTTAAGCCCTGCCCCGGTGATGCGGACAAATTCGCAGCCATTGCGCATATCGGCCACCGTAGCATTGCCAGTATAGCCCATCGCGGCGCGCAGGCCGCCCACCATCTGATGCAGCACCGTTGCAACCGGCCCCTTATAGGGCACCTGGCCTTCGATCCCTTCCGGGACCAGCTTGTCCGAGGCCGCATCCTTCTGGAAATAACGATCCGCCGAGCCGCGCGCCATGGCACCAAGGCTGCCCATGCCACGATAGCTTTTATACGAGCGGCCGTTCCACAGGATCACTTCGCCGGGGCTCTCATCCGTGCCCGCAATGGCCGATCCGACCATGGCGCAGCTGGCGCCCGCCGCGATGGCTTTCGCGAAATCGCCCGAGAATTTGATGCCGCCATCGGCGATCACCGGCACGTCTCCGGCAGCGGCTGCCGATTCAATGATCGCGGTCAGCTGCGGCACACCCACACCCGCGACAATCCGGGTGGTGCAGATCGAGCCCGGGCCGATCCCCACTTTGACCGCATCCGCCCCTGCCCTGATCAGCGCAGCGGTCGCCTTGCCGGTCGCCACATTGCCCGCGACCACCTGGACCGAGTTCGAGAAATTCTTGATCCGCTCGACTGCAATCGCCACGCCTTCCGAATGGCCATGCGCGGTGTCGATCACCACCATATCCACCCCGGCCTCGATCAGAGCTTTCGAGCGGGCAAAGCCTTCTTCGCCAACGGTCGACGCCGCAGCAACACGCAGCCGCCCGAGATCATCCTTACAGGCCTGCGGGTTCAGGACCGATTGCTCGGTGTCTTTCAGGGTCAGAAGGCCAGTCAGCTTGCCCGTTCCGTCGGTCACCAGCAATTTCTCGATGCGGCGCGCCTTCATCAGACTGATCGCGGCATCACGGTCGACCGGCTCGTGCAGCAGCGCGAGATTGTCCGACGACATCATCACCGAGACCGGCGTTTTGTCATCCGAGGCAAAGCGCATATCGCGGTTGGTCACGATGCCAACGACGCGGTTATCGCCGTCCACCACCGGGAAGCCGGTGATGTTGTAGCGCTCCATCAGCTCTTTGGCATCTGCCAGCGTCTGATCGGCGCGCAGCGTGATCGGCGCATAGACCACGCCGGATTCGAACCGCTTCACCCGGCGCACTTCGCGGGCCTGGGTCTCGATATCGAGATTGCGGTGGATCACCCCGATGCCACCGGACTGGGCCATGGCAATCGCCATTCGCCCCTCGGTCACCGTATCCATCGCGCTGGACAGAAGCGGGATGTTCATCCGGATGGATTTCGTCACAAAGGTCGAGGTATCTGCCGTGTTTGGCAGAACCGAGCTTGCTGCGGGAACAAGCAGGACATCGTCGAAGGTGAGAGCCTCGCGAATCTCCATAGGAATCTCCTCAGGGATCGTCGTTTGGCGGTTCCCCTTTTCACTTCCCCGCCGGTTGCGCAAGGGGGTCTGCCCGGCTTTTGTGAAACAGATCCGTGAAATACGTCTTTCACCCGCTTTGCCCCCTTGCCTGTTCGCGGGCGCCCTGACGATATGGCAGGAATAATTCTTTCCCAGGGACCGGCCCATGCGCGTCACTATCGTCGAAAACACCCCCAGCACCCAGCACGGCCAGGTCGGCATCGCGCTGCATGAGGCGGGCGCCGCGATCAACCTGATCAAGCCGCGGAATGGCGAGGCTCTGCCGCTTTCGCCCGATACCGATGCGCTGGTGGTATTTGGCGGCGAACAATATGCCGATGATGTGGAGACGCATCCCTATCTCGACCCGCTGGCCGATCTGATGCGCGCCTATAGCCTGGGCGATAAGCCGGTTCTGGGGATCTGCCTCGGCTCGCAGATCCTTGCGCGCGCCTTTGGCGGGCAGAACCTGCGCGGCGTCGCGGTCGAGGCCGGCTGGTGCGAGGTCACGCCCTTGCCCGAGGCGGCGGAGGACGCGGTGATGCAGGCAGCGACCGGGCCATTCCGCATCTATCAGATGCATACCGACACCTTTACGCTGCCTGAAAATGCGGTGCGTCTGGCCAGTTCTCCGGTCGCAGAGAACCAGTGTTTCCGTATCGGCCGCGCCACTTACGGCATGCAGTTCCATTTCGAAGCGAACCGCAACGTCGCCGCCGCATGGAACCGCGAATTCCCCGATGTAATCGAAGGCACCCGCAAAGGATGGGTTCAGGACATGCCGGCCGAGGCCGAAAAATGGGGCGCGGCTGCCGATGAAACCGGCCTCGCCCTGGCCCGCGCCTGGGTCGCCCTGATCTGAGCGGTCAGGCCTCGCCGGTATTGGTCATATCGGCGAGCCTTCCCTTTGGCCAAAGCCTGAAAATCCGCCAGCAAACCACTGCTGCAAATACAGAAACGGCCAGCAAGACGGCAGCGGATGTCCCTGTGGCGCCACCCTGTACCAGGCTGTCTGCCACCAGAACAACCGGCCAGATCGCACTGCCCCAGATCGGTGTGAATCCCGCCCGTCCCAGCCAGCCGGCTGCTGCGACAATCACGAACAGCATAATATGAGCGGCCAGTCCCAGAACCGCAGCCAGGGTTTCCTGACCAAAACTAAGCGCGACAATGGCGCAAAGTGCAACCGGCGCCAGATGCAGCACCAGCATTGGCCGCAGAGGTGCCGGAGTCTGCTCGCGCAACAGCCCGATCAGCCCGGCCAGCAAAGCAAGACCTGCTGGCACCAGACAAATCACGCTCAGACCAAGGGCTGCGCCGGTCCAGCCTTGCCCAATCAGTGCAGGCACCGCAACCAATGGCCCTGCGTAAATCAACTGCATCCCCGGATCTCGCCAGACCCATGAATGAGACCCGGCTTCGCGCCACTTGCGCCATGCCAGGGTGAAAAAGACCAGGGCCAGACCCAGATGTGACACCAGCGCGACCAGGGTCAGCCCCAATGAGATCGCAGGCCACAGAGACCGGATCAGCCGGCCCGCAATCATCCCAGAAATCATCGCCGAAAACAGCCCGTTGCGGGAAACGATAACCCGAAAATCATCTGTAATTACAGAAGGTCGCCGAACGATCCTCGCAATCAACGCGAAGATACAGAACAGCCAGAACGCCAGTAAGATCCCCGCCGCCATTTCTGCCGCCGCCACCGGCAGATCGGTGGCAATCAGCACCTCGCGCAGAACCAGAGGCACCGACATCAGCCCGGCCAGCGCGGTAAAAATCACCGGCGGCGTCCGGGCAAAAATCCGGGTCTGGTGCGGCGGAAATTCCGGCGCCGGAAAGCGTTTGGGGCGGAACTCTGCAGGATCCTGGGACATGGTCACCTCCTCTGCGCAGCAAAGCCGGGAATTGCGGTCGCCTCAAGGCGATCTGATGTCGCGGCCGGGCTTGCCATTCTGCAACGTCAGCACCAATGTCGCGCGAAACGGGGAGAGACCTTATGACTTCGAACACCACAAAGCCCGCCCGGCTGAACCTGCCCTTCGTGGGAATTTCCACTTTCGGCAAAAACGCTTACCAGCCTGACTGGGACAAGATTGACGCCGATGTGGCGGTGATGGGCGCGCCTTTCGACTTTGGAACCCAGTTCCGCGCCGGCGCCCGTTTCGGGCCGCGCGCGATCCGCGAAGCCTCGACGCTGTTTTCCTTCGGTCTGGGCGGCGCCTATGATCACGAGGATGACGCGACCTATCTGGCCGAGGATGTGCGGATCGTCGATATCGGCGATGCGGATATCGTCCATACCGATACCGAAACCAGCCACGCCAATATCGAGGCCGGCGTGCGCGCCATGCTCGATGCCGGCGCGCTTCCGGTGGTGCTGGGCGGAGATCATTCGATCAATATCCCCTGTATCCGCGCCTTTGAGGGCCGTGGCCCGATTCATATCCTGCAAATCGACGCGCATCTCGATTTCGTCGATATCCGGCATGGCGTGCGTCACGGCCATGGCAACCCGATGCGCCGCGCCGCCGAAAAGGACTATGTCACCGGGATCACCGCTCTCGGGATCCGCAATGTGTCCTCAACCGCGAAAGACGGCTATGACGCGGCGCGCAAGATGGGCGATGACATCATCTCGGTGCGCCAGGCCCGCAAACTGGGCACCGAGGGCGTCCTGGCGCGCATCCCGGCAGATGCCCGCGTCTATGTGACGATCGACATTGACGGCTTCTGCCCCTCGATCGCGCCGGGCACCGGCACGCCCTCGCATGGCGGCTTCCTCTATTATGAAGTGCTCGAAGTGCTGCAGGCCGTCGCCAACCGCCATGAGGTGGTCGGCATGGACCTGGTCGAGGTGGCGCCGGACTATGATCACTCCGGCTCGACGCAGATCCTTGCGGCCCAGGTGCTGCTGAATTTCCTCGGTTTCATCTTCCATGCGCGCGGGAAACGCGGCTGAGGCTTGCCGTGACCGGGTCTGACCCGGTATCAATCGGCAGATGATAGCGATAACGGCAGCGGGAACATCCCGCTGTCCGGTCTTGTGATGGAGTGACCTATGGCCCTGGCGATCCTTGCCGATATCGGCGGCACCAATACGCGGGTCGCCCTGGCTGATGGGGCGCAGGTGGTCGAAGGCTCGATCCGGCGCTTTCCGAATGCGGAATACAAGGCGCGCGGCCAGGACATTGCCGCGATCCTGCGCGACTATCTCGCGGATGCCGGCGCGATGGTTGAGGGCGTCTGTGTCGCCGCCGCCGGCCCGGTGCAGGACGGGGTCGCGACCATGACCAATCTCGATTGGGTAATGGATGAAGACAAATTGCGCGGCGCCACTGGCGCGCATCGGGTCTCGATCCTGAATGATCTCCAGGCCCAGGGCCACGCGCTTGGTCATATCGCGCCGGATTGCCTGCGGCCGCTGATCGACGGCGCGGCGGTTCCGGGCCAGACCATGCTGGTTGTGGGGCTCGGGACCGGGGTCAATGCCGCACCGGTCTATGGCCACGGGGCCGATCGCGTGGTGCCGCCCTCGGAAAGCGGCCATATGAACATGCCGGTCCGCAGTGAGGAGGACCTCGCGCTTCTGCGGTTCATCGAGTCTCTGTTGCAGGATCGCGGTGAGGTGGCGCATTGCGGGGTCGAGGAAGTGCTCGCCGGGCGCGGCCTTGCCAATCTCTACAGTTTCGCAAGCCATCAGGCCGGCAGCCAGGACGGGAAATCCTCGGCCGAAATCCTCGGGCTCCTGACGGCAGGAGACCCGGTCGCCACAGAAGCCGCGCGGCTCTACAGCCATATCCTGGCCGGTTTCCTCTCTGATCTGGCGCTGAGCTATCTGCCCTGGGGCGGCATCTACCTGATCGGCGGCATGGCCCGGGCGATGACGCCCTGGTTCGAACAGCATCACCTCGCCGCGCAGTTCCGCGAACCGCGCCGGGTCGATCTGCTGACCCATGCCTTCCGCGTCTCGGTTGTGGAAGACGATTACGCCGCCCTGACCGGCTGCGCCGCCTGGCTTGAAGCGCTGCGCCCGCATTGAAACGCTGCGCCTCCGGCTGATTGCGGAAGCCTCCGGCGGGGATATTTAGAGACAGATGAAATCAGCTGAGGAATTTCATCTGTCTCTAAATATCCCGGGGGAGTCCCGGAACGGGACGGGGGCAGCGCCCCCAGCCCGACCAGTGAAAATCAACCCGGCAGGCGTTCTTTCAGGAAGCCGAGCGCCGCGCCAAGGCCGTCGGGCGCGATACCGTGACCGGTTCCCTGCATCACATGCGCATAGGTCTCCAATCCGGCGCTGACCAGCGCGTCTCCTGCAAGGGACATATCCTCAAAGGGGACCACCGGATCCTGATCGCCATGGATCAGCAGCACCGGGGGCTTCACCTTCGCCTCGGCTGAGAGCAATTCCGGAGCGAGCAGCCGTCCGGAAATAGCGACAATACCCGCCAGTGGCAGGCTGCGGCGGGGGGCGACATGCAGGCTCATCATCGCGCCTTGTGAAAACCCGATCAGCGCAAGGGCAGATGGCTCCAGCCCCTCGTCTTTCAGCCTCGCATCCAGAAAGCCGTTCAGGTCTTCTGCCGCCGCAAGCAACCCCTGGCGCGCCGCCTCTTCGGACGAGCCGTCAAGCCATGGGATCGGGAACCACTGCCGCCCAAAGGGCGTGCCGGCGCAGGGTTCCGGCGCATCCGGTGCGACAAAAGCCGTATCCGGAAAATGCGGCGCCAGTGCATCGGCAAGGCCCAGAAGGTCATTTCCGTCGGCGCCATAACCATGCAGGAACACGATCAGCGATTTCGCCCGTCCCTGCGCTGCACCCTTGCGTCCGAATTTCAGCTCTCTCATCCCATGATCCCTTCACGGCCCCTGTCCACCCGGTAGTAGGACCACAAAAGCCGTGCCGCAACCGATCTCCAGGGCGCCCAGGCCAATGACATGGCGCGAAGATCCTTTTCCGAGGGGCGTTCGTCGAGGCCAAACAGCCGGCGCGCGGATTCCTGCAAGGCCAGATCGCCGGGCGCGAAGACATCGGCATGGCCAAGCGCGAACATCGCATAGATCTCGGCGGTCCAGCGCCCGATCCCGGGCAGCGCCACCAGCGTTGCAATCACCCCATCCGTCGGCGCCTGCCTGAGCCCTGCATAATCCAGCCGCGCCGCCGCCAGCGCCCTTGCATAGCGCGCCTTTTGTCGCGAAAGGCCGGCCGCGCGCAGATCCTCTTCGCTGGCCGCGTCAATGCGGTCCTCATCGAGATAGCCCGCCGCCGCCATCCGCGCCCGGATCGCTGTGGCCGATGCGACCGAGACCTGCTGCGAGATGATCGCATCCAGCAGCGCTTCGAATCCGTCGGCGCGCAGCCGCAAGGGCGGCATCCCGGTCAGCCCGGCGGCATGGGCAAAGCGCGGATCGAGGCGCGAGAGCCAGTCGATCCCTTCGGCGAGACAGGGCTCGCCCAGAATGATACGGGGCGTGGTCATGGGCGCATCCTGATCATGAGCCGCGGCCAATGGCAATCCGCCGCAGTGCCACGGTGCTGGCGGCCCCTTGACCCTGCCCCCCGGGAAGCTCTTACCTCAGGCCATGACCGCGACTCATCTCTCTCCCGCTTCCGACGCGCTGGCCAGGCGCAATGTGATGATCCTGATCATCGCCCAGGCACTCCTGGGCGCACAGATGCCGCTGATCTTCACCGTGGCGGGGCTGGCGGGGCAAAGCCTTGCCTCAAACATCTGCTGGGCGACGCTTCCGGTCACGCTCACGGTGCTGGGTTCGATGCTGAGCGCCACGCCGATCTCGGCCTTCATGCAGCGCTACGGGCGGGCGGCGGGGTTTATCCTCGGTGCGCTTGGCGGCGCGCTCGGCGGGGTCTTCGGCGCCTGGGGCCTGTGGGTGGGCAGTTTCACCCTCTTTTGCGTCGGAGCCTTCTTTTCCGGCATCTATATGAGCGCGCAGGGGTTCTACCGTTTCGCCGCGGCGGATACCGCATCAGACAGCTTCCGCCCACGCGCCATTTCCTGGGTCATGGGGGGCGGGCTGCTTTCCGCGATGCTGGCGCCGCTGATCTTCCGCGCAACCTCGGATGCACTGGTCATCACCTTTACCGGCAGCTATCTCGCCATTATCGCAATCAACCTGATCGGCCTTTTCCTGTTCTTTGCGCTGAAGATCCCGCGCCCTGTTGCACGTGTCGACACCGGCCAGGGCCGCAGCCGGGGCGAGCTGATCCGCACCCCCGTGATCGCAGTTGCAATGATCTGCGCCACGGTCTCTTACGCGCTGATGAACCTCGTCATGACCTCGTCGCCGCTGGCCGTGGTGGGCTGCGGCTTTGAAAAATCCGATGCCTCGAACATCGTCTCGGCCCATGTGCTGGCCATGTATCTGCCAAGCTTCTTCACCGGCCATCTGATCGCCCGTTTCGGGGTCGAGAAAATCATTGCCATCGGGCTGATGATCCTCGCCGGCGCCGGAGCGGTCGCGATGACCGGCGTCCAGCTTGAGCATTTTTACGCCGCGCTGATCCTGCTGGGTATTGGCTGGAATTTCGGCTTCATCGGCGCGACCACGATGCTGACCGCCGCACAACGCCCGGAAGAGCGTGGCCGCCTGCAGGGGCTGAATGATCTGGTCGTGTTCGGGGGCGTAACGCTGGCGTCGCTGTCCTCGGGCGGGCTGATGAACTGCTCGGGGGGATCGCCCCAGACCGGCTGGCAGATGGTCAATCTTGCGATGCTGCCCTTCCTCGTGCTGGCTGGCGGGGCGCTGATCTGGCTCTGGCTGCGCCCGAAAGAGGCTTGATCAGAACCGCCCGCTGAGCGCCTGCCATAACAACCCGCCGCGCCGGCTGAATTCCGCAAGTGTCAGCCGGCCCTCGGCTATTGCCGCCGGATCAGTCAAAGCGCGCGCCAGAACCGCCCCCGCCTGCCAGCCCGGCAAAAGTGCCGCCCTTGCCGCCCGCGGGATGCTGCGTCGCCCTGCCCTTGCGGCCTTCAGCCACCCGAGCCCTTCATGCGCCAGCACCTCCGGCGCGGCCTCGGGCAAGGGGTGACGACCGCGCGCGGTCAGTTCCGGCACCGCGAGGAAATAGCCCGCCATCGCCGAGGCCCGGCCATAAAGCCGCACCGGCTCCTCTGCCGCAGGCCCTGCCCCAAGCGCCAGCGCCGAAAGCCACATCAGCCCGCCGCCGGTCGCGCCCAGATAGTCATAAAAGGCGGTCTCCGAGGTGAAAACCCCGCCCCAGGCGTCATGGCGGCGCGCCTCGATCATCTGGTCAAAGGCCTCGAACGGAAGTGATTTTTCGCGGATCAGCGCGTTCAGCGGCCCCGCCACCTCATGCGCACGCGCGGGCTCTCCGGCAATCGCGGCCTCGACCACCTCGCGCCACCATTGCAGCCGCATCTCGGCAATCATCGGCTCTTTCGTGGCCCAGGGGATGCGTGCAAGCTCCAGATTGAACGCGTAAAGCGGCAAAAGAACAGCCCGCGCCTGAACCGGCGCCGCCATCAGCGCCTGCCAGCGGTCGGGGTCCCTGCGCGCAACCAGCGCGGCACAGGCGTCAAGGCTCACGTCGCCGCCTCCGTATCGCGGGTCAGCTTCCAGCGCACCGCATCGAGCAGCGCCTCGAATGACGCATCGACAATGTTGGGCGAGACGCCGACCGTCGACCAGCGCCGTCCCTTGCCATCCTCGCTGTCGATGATGACGCGGGTGACGGCTTCTGTGCCGCCCTGCGTGATCCTGACCTTGAAATCCACGAGCCGCATATCCCCGATCAGCGCCTGCCAGGGGCCAAGATCTTTCGCCAGTGCTTTCCACAAGGCATTGACCGGGCCGCGGTCATTCCCCGCCCCGTCCTGGCTTTCCGAAACCGAGAGCATCCGCTCGCCCCCGGCATCGACCACCACCACGGCTTCCGAGAGGGTCCGGCGGCTGCCATCGGGTTCATCGCGCCGCTCGACCGTCACCCGGTAGCGCAGCACTTCGAAAAAATGCGCAGCCAGCCCCAGTTCGCGCCGCGCCACCATCTCGAACGAGGCCTGGGCGCCATCATAGGCATAGCCCTGATCTTCACGCCGTTTCACCTCTTCAAGGATCAGCGCAAGGCGCGGGTCTTTCGGATCGACCATGATCCCCGCTGCCGCCAGCTGCGCCCGCAGGTTTGACTGCCCGGCCTGGTTCGACATCGGGATCTGCCGGGTATTGCCGACAAGCCCCGGATCCATATGCTCATAGGTCGAGGGATCCTTGAGGATCGCGCTGGCATGCAGCCCCGCCTTGTGCGCGAATGCCGAGGCCCCCACATAGGGCGCCGAGCGCAACGGCACCCGGTTCAGGATATCGTCCAGCATCCGGCTGGTCTTCACCAGCGTGGCCATCGCCTGATCGGAAACCCCGGTTTCAAGCGCCTCCACAAAGGGCGCTTTCAACTTCAGTGTCGGGATCAGCGTCACCAGATTGGCATTGCCGCAGCGCTCGCCCAGCCCATTCAGAGTGCCCTGGATCTGACGGCACCCCGCCTCGACCGCCGCCAGCGAATTGGCGACCGCATTGCCGGTATCGTCATGGCAATGGATGCCAAGCCTCGCCCCCGGAATGCCCGCCGAGATCACCTCGCGCACCACCTGCCCGACCTCACCTGGAAGTGTTCCGCCATTGGTGTCGCAAAGCACGATCCAGCGCGCGCCCGCCGCCTCGGCTGCGCGCAGACAATCCAGCGCGTAGCCTGGATTGGCGCGGTAACCATCAAAGAAATGCTCGGCATCAAACAAAGCCTCGCGCCCTTTCGCCACGACATGGCGCAAAGACGCTGAAATCGCATCGAGGTTTTCCTCCAGCGTCACACCAAGCGCGGTGGTGACATGAAACTCATGCGTCTTGCCCACCAGGCAAACCGCAGGCGTTCCCGCATCCAGCACCGCCGCCAGCACATCGTCATTCTCTGCCGAACGCCCGACCCGCTTTGTCATGCCAAAAGCGGTCATCACCGCCCTGGTCTGCGGCGCCTCGCGGAAAAAATCGCTGTCGGTCGGGTTCGCCCCTGGCCAGCCGCCCTCAATATAGTCCACCCCAAGCCGGTCCAGCGCCCGCGCAATCGCCACTTTCTCTGCGGCCGAGAATTGCACGCCCTGGGTCTGCTGCCCGTCACGCAAAGTGGTATCAAAGAGATAGAGACGTTCTTTCATTCCGGCGCCCCTTCTTCTTGAAGCAAATATTCCCGGGGGGTGTGGGGAGCAGAAAGCCCCCCGCTGCCTGCCGCATCCATCAGTCCAGCGCCTCCAGCTTTGCCGCATCGAAACCGGGGCCCGGCATCAGCTCGACCCCCGCTTTCGACATCCGCACCTCAACGCCAGCCGCCAGCAGGTTTGCTTTCATCGCATCAACCGGCGCAAAATCTTTCGACAGCATCGCCGCTTCGCGCAAGGACGCCAGCCGCGCCGCCCAGGGGGCGAGGTCAACGCCAGCCTCTGTCCAGGACCCCATGTGATCCTCCAGAAGACCCAACATCCCGGCCGAAGCCTTCAGCCCCGCCGCATCGCCCTCGCGGGCCAGATCATGCAAGACCGCAATCGCGCCCGCCGTGTTCAGATCATCTGACAGCGCCTCGACCACCCGGGGTGCAGGCGTACCCGGCGACACGCCTTCCACCAGCTGACGCCATTTGCGCAATGTCCCCTCGGCCTGGATCGCCTTTTCATGCGTCCAGTCCATCGGCTTGCCGTAATGGGTGCCCAGATAGACCATCCGGATCACCTCGCCCGGATAGCCCTGATCCAGCAGATCGCGCACAGTGAAGAAATTGCCGAGGGATTTGGACATCTTCTTGCCTTCGACCTGGAGCATCTCATTATGCATCCAGACACGTGCGAAAGACCCATGCGGATGGGCGCAGCAGCTTTGCGCGATCTCATTCTCATGATGCGGGAATTGCAGATCGAGCCCACCGCCGTGAATGTCGAAGCTCTCGCCAAGCAATTCATAGGACATTGCCGAGCATTCGATATGCCAGCCGGGCCGCCCATAGCCCCAGGGGCTTTCCCAGCCGGGGACGCCTTCGTCCGAAGGCTTCCAGAGCACGAAATCCATCGGGTCTTCCTTATAGGGTGCGACCTCGACCCGGGCGCCGGCGATCATATCATCGACCGAACGCCCCGACAGCGCGCCGTAATCCTGATAGCTGCGCACCCGGAACAGAGCATGACCCGAGGCGGCATAGGCATGGCCGCTTTCGATCAGCCCCTCGATCATCGTGATCATCGCACCGATATATTCGGTCGCGCGCGGCTCATGCGTCGGGCGCAGCGCGCCAAGCGCATCCATATCCTCGTGATACCAGCGGATGGTTTCATCGGTGATGTCGCGGATCGGGCGGCCGGTTTCGGCGGCGCGGGCGTTGATCTTATCATCAACATCCGTGAAGTTTCGCGCGTAAACCACTGAATCAGCGCCATAAACATGCCGCATCAACCGGAACAGCGTGTCGAACACAACCACCGGGCGGGCATTACCGATATGGGCGCGGTCATAGACGGTCGGGCCACAGACATAAATCCGCACCCGATCCCTGTTGATCGGCTCAAACACTTCCTTGCGACGCGTCTTCGTATTGGTCAGCCGGATGGTCACCCGTTATGCTCCTCGCGCGATGCTTCTCCCCCGCGCGGGGCTTACCGGTTCTGTCTGGGATAAGACGAAGCCGCCCGCGCGATCCTGGATCAGCGGGTAATGCAGCAGATGAAGGTCATGCGCAATCTTGTCATTCGACCGGCCCCTTCACTTTGGGGTCCTGCGCCCCATTTCACTATTTGTCGTCGTGTTGCTCTGTGCCATGGCTGTGCGGCGAGTCCAAGACCTTTCCTGCGCCCTGAGCCACGACGTCAGAAAAAAAAGGCGCCGCCAATGGCTGGCGGCGCCCGGATTGCAGATGGGTCAGTGCCCTGGATCAGAAGCGGTAGTTCGCCCGGATCGCGAAAGTGCTGCCGTCAAGATCGACACCGGAATTGTCGAAATTGTCGTATTTGTTGTAGAGGTATTCGGCACCTACGACCCAGTTATTGCCGAGGTCATAGTCATAGCCGAGACCGGCGACCCAGCCATTATCCGAGTAATTGGTGCCTGCGATGCTGGCCTTGGCCCAGGACGCACCGGCGGTCGCGTAGATCAGCGACTGGCCGAGATCATAGCCGAGCTGCAGCTTGAGGTCGGTTTTGTTCTTCAGCTTGGCGTCGACCGCATCATCCTTGATGTTCGAGCCCGCGAAAGCCCCTTCAACACCGATCACGGTATTGCCGAGGTCCCAGCGATAGCCGAGCTGCACGCCGCCGATTGCGCCGTCGCCATCCAGCACTTTCACGCCGGCGGTTTCGCCGTCGAAGTTGCCATAACCAAGGCTTGCACCACCGTAAAAGCCAGCCCAGTTGCCTTGCGGGGCCGAGACCACGACCGGCGCCGGGGCGATCACCACTGGCTCATCCACCACGACGGCCGGGCCGCCGGCAAAAGCAGGGGCTGCCAGTGCACTGAAAGCGAGGATCGCTGCGATACGTTTCATTCGTTAACTCCTTTGTTCCGCATCCCCCCGATCGGGCTCCGGACAGTGCCTTCAGAGAAAAGCGCCGCGCTGATCCATGAGGAGCAGGAGCGCCATTCCCTCGTCACTTGCCAGACAGCATCCGGATTACCGGAAGCCGCCTCCGCCGGGGATGTGCTGCGCCAGACATCGGAGCCTTTGAGCCGCTGCGCAACCCGACCTCACCAGGGCGTGAGCAATTCGCGATCAATTGTGAACAGATCGGTTTACCTCTGGCCAAAAGTCGCCTGGGCCAGATTGAATATCGGCTGCATTCCGCCCGTGTTTCCGGGCGAAATGCCTGTCAGAGCAGGTTGGAGAGCGTTCAGCCCTGGCCTTCGGCCCGTTCCGCGAGGCCGAGCCATTCCGCTTCCGCCGCAGCCAGTGCGGCCTCACGTTCGGCCAGCATCTCACTGGCCTTGCGGAACTTGACTGGTTCGCGCTCGAAAAGATCCGCCTGGGCAAGAAGGTCACTGAGGCGGTTGATCTCTGCCCCCAGCTTTTCCAACTGCGACGGCAGGTCCGCGAGCCGCTTTTTTTCTGTGAAAGACAGAGCGGAACCATTTGAAGTGGCTGCGGTTTCTTTCTCGACGACTTTTGGCGCGGCCTTTGGGGCTGCGATCATTTGCGCCTGCCGGTCAGGCCGCTGGCGCACATAATCCGACCAGCCGCCGGGATAGGCCGTCACCTGGCCATCCCCCTCCATCGCCACGGTCGCGGTCGCCACCCGGTCGATGAAATCGCGGTCATGGCTGACCAGCAGCACCGTGCCGTCAAATTCGCCCAGGATATCCTGCAGCAGATCAAGCGTTTCGACATCAAGGTCATTGGTCGGCTCGTCCAGGATCAGAAGATTGGACGGCAAGGCCATAATTTTAGCCAGCAAAAGCCGCGCCTTCTCGCCGCCCGACAACGAGCGCACCGGCGCCCGCGCCTGTCCCTCATCAAAGAGGAAATCCTTCAAATAGCCGACCACATGTTTCGGTATACCCCGCACCATGACCTGGTCCGACGCTCCCGAAACTGCCATCAGCGGGTCACCGGTCAGGTTTTCCCAAAGGCTCGCATCCGGATCGAGGCGCGAACGCGTCTGGTCGAAAACCGCGATCTCAAGACTGGTCCCAAGCGTGACCGTCCCGGCATCGGGGGCAATCTCGCCGGTCAGCAGTTTCAGCAGCGTGGTCTTGCCAACCCCGTTCGGGCCGACAAAAGCCACCCGGTCACCGCGTTGCACCCGCAGGTCAAAATCCCTGACAATCGTCTTGTCGCCAAAGCCTTTGGTCAGCCCGACCGCCTCGATCACCCGTTTGCCCGAGACCGGCCCGCTTTCCAGCGCCATCGCCGCCGTGCCCTGGCGGCGGATCTGCGAGGACCGCTCCTCGCGCAAAGCCGCGAGCGCCCGGACCCGGCCCTGATTGCGCTTGCGGCGGGCAGAAATGCCCTCGACCGCCCATTTCGCCTCAGCCTTGATCTTGCGATCCAGCTTGTGGCGCGCCTCGTCTTCTTCGGCCCAGATGGTCTCGCGCCAGTCCTCGAAACCGTCGAACCCGGATTCGCGCCGCCGCACCTCGCCGCGATCTATCCACAAAGTGGCGCGTGTCAGGGCCTTCAGAAACGCGCGGTCATGGCTGATCAGCACGAAAGCCGCCCGCGTGTCGCGCAGCTCGTTTTCCAGCCATTCAATGGCCTGGATGTCCAGATGGTTGGTCGGCTCATCGAGGAGCATGAGTTCCGGTGCCTCGGCAAGCAATTTCGCCAGAGCCGCCCGGCGTTTCTCGCCACCGGACGCCGTCGCCACTGGCACATCCGGGTCAAATTTCAGCCCATCCGCCACGGTCGAGAGCCGCCATGCCTCATCCTCGGGCAATTTCGAGGCCGCGAATTCACCTAGAGTCGCAAAGCCGGACAGATCCGGATCCTGCTCCATATAACCGACCGTGACGCCGGCGGGCACCACGACCTGGCCCTTATCCGCCTCAACAAGGCCGGCCATCACTTTCATAAGTGTGGATTTTCCGGTGCCATTGCGCCCGACCAGCGCCACCCGGTCACCCGGCTGAACGGTCAGCGAAAGATCATCGAATACCGGATTGCCGCCGAAAGTCAGCGAAATCCCCGAAAGCTGAAGAAGAGGTGCGCGTGCCATGCGCCTCCGCTAAGCGCAGCCTTGCATGCCGTCAACTCCTCCTTTTCCTCCTGATAAAAATACTCCGGGGGTTCGGGGGCTGGCCCCCGACTGCGCCCTTGCCCCCACGCCGCACCGTTCCTGTCGCGATCACGCCGCGAACAGGTCGCAACCTGACGCTTCCCGCCCTTGCCCCGCCGCCCATTCCCGCTAGAACCAGGGCTGCGCGAGAGGACCAGAGGCCAAACCCATGTCAGAAGACGCACTCGTCATTTTCACCCCATCGGGCAAACGCGGACGTTTCGCGCATGGCACCCCGGTCCTCCAGGCCGCGCGCAGTCTCGGCGTCGATCTCGATTCTGTATGCGGCGGCCGCGGCATCTGTTCGAAATGCCAGATCACCCCGGGCTATGGCGAATTCCCGAAACATGGCGTCACGGTCGAGCCTGGCGCGCTCTCCGAATGGAACGCGGTCGAGGACCGCTACAACCGCATCCGCGGCCTGAAAGAGGGCCGCCGGCTTGGCTGCCAGGCCAAAGTCATGGGCGATATCGTCATCGACGTGCCGCCCGAAAGCCAGGTTCATAAACAGGTCATCCGTAAATCCGCGACAGAGCGCGACATCGCGATGGATCCCGCCACCCGCAGTTTCTATGTCGAGGTGGAAGAGCCCGACATGCATATCCCCACCGGCGATTTCGAACGCCTGAAGCGATCTCTGAAAGACCAGTGGAATATCAAAGAAGTAACGGCTGATCTTACCATATTGCGCAAACTCCAGACCGTGCTGCGCAAGGGGGAATGGAAGGTCACCGCGATCCTGAACCAGGGCAATCACGACGAGGCGTATCGCATTCTCGACCTCTTCCCCGGCTATTCTGACGCGCCGCTTTTCGGCCTTGCGGTCGATCTCGGCTCCACCACCATCGCGGCGCATCTTTGCGACCTTTCGACCGGCAAGGTGCTGGCCTCCTCTGGCCTGATGAACCCGCAGATCCGCTTTGGCGAAGACCTGATGAGCCGGGTCTCCTACGCGATGATGAACCCGGGCGGCGATGTCGAGATGACCAGAGCCGTGCGCGAGGCGGTCAACAATCTGGTGCTGTCGATCTCGGAAGAAGCCGGCATTTCGCCTTCGCAGATCTATGAAATGGTGATTGTTTTCAATCCTGTGATGCATCACCTCTTCCTCGGGATCGATCCGGTGGAACTTGGCCAGGCGCCGTTCGCTCTGGCGACCTCGGATTCGCTCTCGCTCGACGCGCGCGCGCTGGATCTGACAGCGATGAACCACAATGCCCGGGTCTATGTCCTGCCCTGTATCGCAGGCCATGTCGGCGCCGATGCTGCAGCCGTGGCACTTTCAGAAGAGCCCAATAAATCCAAAGACATGGTGCTCATTGTTGATGTTGGCACCAATGCCGAGATCCTGCTCGGGAATGAAAGCCGTGTCCTGGCCTGTTCCTCTCCCACCGGTCCCGCCTTTGAAGGGGCGCAGATTTCCTCCGGCCAGCGCGCCGCCCCTGGTGCGATCGAGCGCCTCACCATCGACCCGATCACGAAAGAGCCGCGCTTCCGGGTGATCGGATCCGAACTCTGGTCGGATGAGCCCGGGTTCACCGAAGCCACCGCAACAACCGGCATCACCGGCATCTGCGGCTCCGGCATCATCGAGGCCGTGGCCGAGATGCGGATGGCGGGCCTCGTCGATGCGAGCGGATTGATCGGCGGCCCTGACCAGACCGGCACACCGCGCGCCGAGCCGCATGGCCGTACCTTCTCTTATCTGATCCATGATGGCAGCGCGGAGGGTGGCCCCCGAATTACTGTAACACAAGGCGATATCCGCGCGATTCAACTGGCAAAATCGGCACTCTATGCCGGGGCCAAACTCCTGATGGATGCGATGGGCATCGATCACGTCGACCGCGTGACGCTGGCTGGCGCGTTTGGCGCGCATATCTCGCCGAAACACGCGATGGTGCTGGGGATGATCCCGGATGTGCCGCTGGATCATGTCACCTCGGCCGGCAATGCTGCCGGCACCGGCGCGCGGATCGCGCTCCTGAACCGAGCGGCGCGCGATCAGATCGAAGCGACCGTGCACGAGATTCACAAAGTCGAGACCGCGATCGAGCCGCGCTTCCAGGAGCATTTCGTCAATGCAAGCGCAATTCCCAATGCGGTCGATCTCTTCCCCGAACTCGCGAAAGTGGTCACCCTGCCCGAGGTCTCCTTCAACACCGGAGGATCAGGCGGAGGAGAAGGCCGCCGGCGCAGGCGCTGATACCCGAAAATCACAATCCGCCGCAGAGCCCCGCTTGACCTTACACCGCCACTCGCGTAGCTGAACAGCTATGCGGGTGTAGCTCAATGGCAGAGCAGCAGCTTCCCAAGCTGAATACGAGGGTTCGATTCCCTTCACCCGCTCCACCTTCACGACATAGAAGAATTCTGCATTTTATCGCAAAATCAAGCGATTGCCGCACTATCTTAAAGCGCATTGTATCGATCACTGCGCGCTAATCACGTGGATTTTGCAGACCATTTTGCGGACCATGTAGCACCGGTGAGGCGGCTTCGTCTTTTCTCAGGCGTGATCCAATCCTAGAATCAGATCGCTCCGAAACCCCGACCACACCTGATCTCCAGCCACCACCAGCGGCCCCTGCCGCGACCCGGCGATCCGTGCCAGCCGCTCGACCTCATCCGGCCAGTCAGCGCCTGCCCTCTCCTCATAGGCCAGCCCTGCCCGATCCAGCGCGCGTTTCGTCGCAACGCACGGGCCACAGCCCGGCGAGGTGTAGAGGATGATCATGGGTTTGTTCCGGATTGAGGAGGTGGATCAGAAGCCGGTGTAGCCAGCAGGCGTCATGACCGGCACGGGCGGCGCAACTTCAGGCGCCAGCATCTCGACGAGTGCGGGCGCGCCACGCTTGCCACAATGCAGGCATTTCATGATGGCGAGGGCCTCGGCGCGTATGATCGCGCCGCCCGCCTCGAGCCATTGGGGCGGCATATCGTCTGCCGCCAGGTGGCGCGACTGACCGCAAGAACATTTGAGGTGAAAGATCCGCTTCATGGTGAGAACATATAAAGAACACTTACCGATTCGAGAAGCCCGGAACCGGCCATATGCCATCTGCCCACCCCTCGGCCAACCCCTTCCAGAACCGGCGGATGATCCACGCCGCGCAGGACGGCATGATCATCACCTTGCGGTGCAATGGCTGCAGGCGGAGCGTTCATTTCTGGGCGTCGGATCTGGTGAAGGTCGTCGGAAATGATCACCAGCTGCATATGGCACCATGGCCTTGCGCGCGGTGCAAAAGTGCGGAGTGGATCAATGTCTCCTGGCGGGTTCCCTCACCCGACTTCCTGAACGGATTGACCATACGCCGCCCGGTCAGGCAGGTTGTGAAATGGCTATGGCGCAACGAGAAGGCCTGACGATGTGCTGGTGTGGACGGCTCCTCACCCACCTGCGCTATGGTCTTCCGGACCACGGTCAAAAACCTGAGGAGAGAGCG